>JAFPYQ010000431.1 GCA_017394475.1 Oscillospiraceae bacterium
GGCTCAAAGCCGATCCGGGCACCATGTCCTCCTACTGCAATGACGGCTTCACCTTGCTTGAGATAGTGGTGGAGCACGTCAGCGGACAGAGCTTCACGGATTATGTGGATGAGCACATCGCCAAGCCCCTTGCCCTTGAAAATACAGGCACATCCCTTAAAATGTACGGCAATGAGAAGGCTGCAAAGGTGCTCGTGGACGGCGATGTGAGATATGCCACGGACTACTGCACCGCCTTCGGCTCGGGGGGCATAATGTCCACTGCTCCGGAGCTGGCACGCTTCGGCAGTGCTATGTTCACGGGCAATGATGTGCTGCTCTCACAGGCTTCAAAGGACGAGATGGAGAAGAACACCGCCCGCAACAAGTACGAGGATGGCTTCGGTCTTGGCTGGGACAAAGTAGATTGCAATAAGAAATACGATATGAACAAGGATGTGCAGCTCGAATTCAAGGGCGGTTCCCTCAATCATCAGTTCGCAGGGCTCATGGTGGCACCCGATGAAAAGATAAGCGTATCCGTTCTCCTGAGCGGCGGTGACAGCAATGTTGCCATAGCAATGTCCGAGTCGCTCATGCTCGCAGCACTTGAAGAGCAGGGCATCACATCCGATTTCATTCAGCCCGAGGCAAGGCAGACCGTTGACACAGTGCCGGATGAATATCTTGCAAAGGCGGATATCTATGCAAAGGAGAGCGGCCTGTACTCCGTATCCTTCCCCGACGGCAAATTCATGGAGATAACCGAGCTCACATCCGTTGTCCCACTGACAAAGCGCTATATGTACACCACGGACGGAGATTTCGTGCTGATGAACGGCGAGCCCGGCACATCCACATTCTCGCAGGATGCTGATCAGTATATCCTTGAATTTGTGGAGAGGGACGGCGAAACATATATCTGTAACTCCTCCAATACCGATTTCGATGGCTTCGGCCGCGACAAGCAGGATTCGTACTTTTTGCAGCGCGTGGGGAAATACAGCGTGAGCGATGATGTGCAGACCGCATGGGACGCAAGGGACGGCCATAGATACTATTTCACATCTGCCTCATATTCCAATATGATGTATTATTCCTTCCGTGCAGCTTCCCCGTCAATGCTTGTCACCGTACCCGATGAGAACGGATATGCACTGATACACAACAGTATAGTAAAGATCGCAGATCCCGACCACGGCAAGGGCTTCGTCCGTATCCCCGGCACTGCAGGCCGCGATGTGAAGGACTATGAGTTCTTCACCGAGGACGGCTGTGAATATGTGCGCACCTCCGCTCACGACTTTACAGGCATAAGGGAAGCGGATATTCCCGCATTCTCATCCGATATCCACGAAATAGCACTTGAAACCGGACGCGCAAAGTGGTATAATATAGGTGAGATGGCCAACAAGTCCATCACCCTCACTATACCCGACCATGCATCGGTGTATGTATATGACCGCTTCGACCACACCGTATACTCCTCATATATGCCCGACTACGGCAATACCGTATCTCTCCCCACCGACGGCAAGATAGTCTTTATCGGCGAGACAGGCGGAGTTGTGAGCATACAGTGACCGGCTGTTATCGTTATCTAGGTGATCACTGACCACTTTATAGCTGACCACTAAAAGAAGAGGTGAAACATGACTTACAAATGCCTTGTAATAGACGACGATGAGACCATCGCCGCCAACACAGCGGAATACTTCAATATATTCGACATATCCACCGCGTATGTGACGAGCTTTGAGGATGCGGAGAGATTTCTTGATGAGAATACAGTATCACTCCTGCTGCTCGATATAAACCTGGGCGACCGTTCGGGCTTTGAGCTGTGCAAGGAAGTGCGCCGCCGCTATGATATGCCCATACTGTTCATAAGTGCCCGTACCAGTGATGATGATGTGCTGACAGCCCTCAACATCGGCGGGGATGACTATATCAAGAAGCCCTTTACCCTCAATATACTCCTTGCAAAGGTAAAGGCCATACTGGGAAGATATGAAAGGATGACGGAGGCAGCTTCTGCTGCCCCCGTCAAAGCCGTTCCCGCAGAACCGGGCAGGACCGGCAACACCACGGAGCTGTGGATAAAGGATGATATGTACCTTGACACCGCCGCCCACAATCTCCGCAATAACGGCAAGGTCATCAGCCTTAAAGCAATGGAATACAAGATGCTGCTCTATTTTGTGAGCAACAGGAACAGGGTCATCACAAAGGATGAATTCCTCAAAAATGTCTGGGAGGATGAATTTGTGGGCGAAGGCACGCTGTCCGTCCACATCCGTCACCTGCGTGAAAAAACAGAACGCGACCCCAACTCCCCCGATCTGATAAAGACCGTCTGGGGCGTGGGATATATCATGGAAACAGGAGCAGATCAATGAAGCTGCGCAGTCTGATAATACTGCTGTTTTTGATACTTGCAGCAGGTACAGCGGCGTGTATCATGATAATCGGAGGATACCGCCATGAGATCGCAGACCCGCTGAAATACAACGATATACAGATGACAGTGCGCGAAAACATAGACCATCTGAACACCCTTGATGATGCATACCCGGACTCCCCTGTCATAGTATTCGATGCCAACGGGTTCCTTGCATATCCGGAAAACAGCCCTGTGAAGGATATCTCATCCGCCATAAGGGAGGGCTATGTCCTGCTGCCGGTTTCCGACGGGAACAGGTTCCTTGCCACCGCCGCCATCCCCGATCCCGACAGCACATCATACGATAATGCGGAAAAAAGGCTAATGGCAGCCGTGGTGATCATGGTCATCCTATTTGGCATCACATCGGTGATATTCATCCTGTACACACACAAGAACGTGATAAAGCCCTTCGGCAAAATGCAGGATTTCGCAGGCAGGATAGCTATGGGGGATCTTGACACTCCCCTTTCCATGGACAAAGGCAATCTGTTCGGCGTATTCACCGAGAGCTTTGACATAATGCGTGAAGAGCTGAAAAGCGCACGGGAGCGGGAAAACGCCCTGAAATTGAAGGAAAAGGAACTGGTAGCCCAGCTGAGCCATGATCTCAAAACTCCCATAGCGGGCATAAATACGATATGCGATGTGCTTTCGGTCAAGGTCACCGATGACTATACCCTTGGCAAGGTACATGACATACAGAAGAAAACAGCGCAGATGGATATGCTTGTCACTGACCTGTTCACGACCGCCCTTGACGATCTCGGGGAAATGACCGTGAACTGTACGGATGAAAGCTCGCATATACTGGGCGATATCGTCCAGGCAAACGATCCCCGCTCCCTGACGACCTCAGAAAGCATACCCGAATGTCTGATAAATATTGACAAGATCCGTATGTCCCAGATAGTGGGGAATATCATCGGCAATTCCTATAAATATGCGGATACCTCCATAGATGTGACCTACACACTCAGCGGTGACTACCTGAAAATGGCGATAACAGACCACGGTGCAGGTGTCCCTGAGGATGAACTGACACTTATCACAAACAAGTTCTACAGAGGAAAGTCGGTGCGTTCATCGGATAAGGGCGGCAGCGGTCTCGGGCTGTATATAGCCTCGGAGCTCATGGCAAAGATGAACGGCGAGCTTATATGCTCCTGCAGTGATAAAGGCTTCACGGTCACGCTTATGATACTGCTTTCATAGAATATCCCCCGCAATGACGGGGGATATTTTAATAGCATTTGTTACAGCCTGTACACTTGTGTTGTCAAGACTGTACAGCGTCCTGACCCGTCACCTTTTTCCTGTACATAAGCGCTGCCTGCTCGGTCTTGTTGTCACCGAACCTGTAGTATACCTTGTCCTTTATGGGATCGGGGAGATACTGCTGTTTTACCCAGTGACCGGGGTAATCATGGGGATAGAGATAGTTCTGTCCCTTTTCCTTGGCATCCGCACCGTCATAGTGCTTATTCTGCAGCGCACGGGGGAAGGTGCCGCATTCCTTTGTGCGCACATCCTCCAAGGCTTCATTTATCGCCATGTATGCAGAGTTGGATTTGGGAGAGGTGGCAAGGAGCACCACTGCCTCGGCAAGGGGTATCCGCGCCTCGGGGAGACCTAACTGCATGGCGCTGTCAACACATGATTTGGTTATCACTGCCGCCATAGGGTATGCAAGGCCGATATCCTCGGATGCTATGACCAGCAGCCGCCTTGAAAGGGATATTATATCCCCCGCCTCCATGAGCCTTGCAGCATAGTGCAGGGCTGCATTCTCATCGGAGCCCCGTATGGACTTCTGCAGGGCGGAGAGCAGATCATAATGCTCATCCCCGTCCCTGTCATAGCGCATATTGCTGCGATGGGCAAGGGCCTTTGCCTCCTCCAGAGTGACGGACACGGTATCGCCGCTGCGCTCGCCGCCAAGGAAGCACAGCTCACATATACTCACGGATTTGCGTACATCCCCGCCGCAGCCGTTTGCGATATGCTCTATGACGCCCTGTTCTATATCAACTGTCACATTGTTTTCCCCTGCCATGATATCAAAGGCACGTCTGCAGGCGGGAATGATATCCGCTGCGGTAACGGGCTTGAACTCGAACACCGCACTTCTGCTGAGGATGGCGGAATACACATAGAAATAGGGGTTTTCCGTGGTTGAGGCGATAAGGGTTATCTGCCCGTTCTCGATATATTCAAGCAATGACTGCTGCTGTTTCTTGTTGAGGTACTGTATCTCATCGAGGTAGAGCAAAACGCCGTTCATGCCTTCAAAGGTGTTGGTATCGGCTATGACCTCTTTTATATCGGCAATGCCCGCGGAAGTGCCGTTGAGCTTATGGAGCTTCATTCCCGCGCGGTCGGATATTATGCGGGCAGCAGTTGTCTTCCCCACCCCGGGAGGGCCGTAGAATATCATATTGGGGACATTTCCCGATTCTATGATACGCCTGAGATAGCACCCTTTTGAGAACAGATGCTGCTGGCCGACCATATCATCAAGGGATGCAGGTCTTATCCTGTCTGCAAGCGGTGCGGGCATAGTATCAGCTCCTTATGTTTCTCATTTATCCTCCCGGCAGACAGAGGATGAACGCAGTTTTTCACCGATACAACGGCGTGCTCCGTGCCTCAGTCTGTCCAAAAGCAAGATTCATTATACCATATCCCGGAGTAAATAGCAAGAATTTTTATTCAAAAATATTGACAAAACCCGACAAATAATGTAAAATATTACTTGTTCGGAGAAATACTCCGTACATAACGGACAACACTGAGAAAAGCACATCCGAAGGATAAAGGGGAAAGATCAATGAAGGCAAGAACAGTGATCATGTCGGGCATTATGGTGGCATGCTGTGCGCTTATGGCACCATGTGTCTCGGCTGAGGAATATATATTCGATGTATCCGGAGCGGAGATGACCAACGGAAGATGGGGGCAGTCATTCAAGGAATTCACTGCCCGCTCAGGCAGTCTTCCCGAAGGAGAGGGCTTTGACCCCTATAACATGACGCCCGATTCTGAAGTGCAGGTGGAATTCATCCTTGACGGCGAAGCCCCTGCGGATACTGCACCGGTCGAACTCATCTGGCAGTCATGGGACAACGGCCCCGTGGAAAAGGATCCGGATGTGAATACCAACTGGAACAAGGTGGCACCCTATGAATATGATTCTAAGAGTGCCGTGTTCTCCTATAAGGACATCGTTTCCGTTTACGGGACGGATAATTTCACAAATGTGTATGCCATAAATATCGGTGACACGGGCGTGCCCCTGAAGGTCACATCCCTGAAGATAACCAATGTCCATCCCGCAGGCGATACAGAGGAAACTACCGCGGAGGAGACCACCACTGCCGAGACCACCACAGCGCAGACAGAGCCCGAAAC
>JAFPYQ010000432.1 GCA_017394475.1 Oscillospiraceae bacterium
TAGGCTGTGACCCGAAAGCGGATTCCACTGTCAACCTGCTTTCCGGAAATAATGTCATACCCGTTATGAACTATATCAGGGAATATGACGAGGAGCCCGATTCACTTGAAAAGATCTCGAAAACAGGTTACGGAGGCATCCTGTGCATAGAAACAGGCGGACCTACCCCGGGGCTTGGCTGCGCCGGGCGCGGTATAATCACCACCTTTGCGCTTCTTGAGGAACTGGAGCTTTTTGAACGCTTCAAACCCGATGCAGTGCTTTATGACGTACTGGGGGATGTGGTCTGCGGCGGATTTGCTGCACCTATCAGAGAGGGTTACGCATCACAGGTGCTCATAGTCACATCCGGCGAAAAAATGGCTCTTTATGCGGCAAACAATATAAACACCGCGGTGAACAACTTCCGTGAACGCAGCTATGCAAAGGTAAGGGGAGTTATCCTCAACAGAAGGAATGTGGAAGATGAGGAAAACAAGGTGAAAATCTTTGCACAGAACGCAGGGCTCGATATTGTAGCGGATATTCCCCGCAGCAGCGATATCATTCATTTTGAAGACAGGGGAATGACGGTCATCGAAGGTGACCCCGACCTTGAAGTCAGCCGTAGATTCATTGCTCTTGCCAAACAGCTGATACTTGAAGATAGTAATAAATGATCGGTACGGATACCATGAACAAGGCATTTTATAAAACCGCAGCCGAGCTTTCCGCCTGCGGACTTTCGGGACTGCCCTCGGAAATGAGGTCTTCCTCACATCTTATTTACAGTTCTCCCGCCACACTTGCATTCAATTCACCCGGTGCAAAGGGCTATGGAGTAAAAAGAGCAGGCCTTGCGGTGCCGGGTTCTGTCATGCTCCTTGTAGCTCCCGCCTGCTGCGGAAGGAACACATCTCTTTTCAGGACCGATCCTTCCTATCGGGACAGATTTTTCTTTCTTCTCCTTGATGACACGGATATCGTAACTGGCAGGCATCTGACTAAGATACCGCAGGCAGCCTCGGAGATATTTGAGAGCATGGATACTCCGCCTTCGGCACTAATGATATGTATCACCTGTGTGGATGCGCTCCTGGGTACCGATATGGAAAGGGTATGCAGGAAAGTGACCGAAAAAACCGGCATCCCTGCGGTAGCCTGCTATATGTATGCGCTGACAAGGGAGAAAACTCTGCACCCCATGGCTCATGTCCGCCGTTCTGTATATTCTCTGCTCGAGCCTCAGAAACGAAACAGCAGGGATATGAATATCCTCGGTTTTTTTACTCACCTTGATGACAACTCGGAATTGTATCCGCTGATGAGATCGATCGGGATAGAAAATATACGAGAGATAGGACGCTGCAGCAGCTTTGAAGAATACAAGGAGATGTCAAAAGCCAATTTTGATCTCCTCATAAATCCTGAAGGCCGCCATGCCGCACTTGATATGCAGAAGAGACTGGGGATCCCATTTATCGAACTATTCAGACTTTACCGCACGGATAAGATAGCGAACCAGTACAAGCTGCTTGCAGATGCGCTTTCGGTGGAACTTGACACGGATATCTATGAAAAAAGAGCACGGGCGGCTATCGAACGTTTCCGTTCAAAATATCCTCACACTGTATTCAGCGTTGGTGAGATACAGAACGGTGATCCTCTTGAAATGGCTCTGATGCTTGCAGAAGAAGGATTTGGAGTGAGCGAAGTGTTCTGCACCATAGGCGAGATGAACTTTCCATTCCTGAAACAGCTTGCTGTGTTATCCCCCGAAACAAGGATATATTCCAACCTGTCACCGTCTATGCTTTTCTATGAGCCCGACAGGTCTGATATTTTCATCGGCTGTGACAGCGGATATTATCATCCGGATGGAAAGGGCATCGAATGGAGCAGTGAAGATCAACCCTTCGGTTTTTATGGAGTTGAAAAGCTGTTTGATGAACTGCTCTCATTGTAGGATAGGAAAATGAAGAAACTGTATAAATATCTTTCGCCATTTGCACCCGATCAGTCGGGAGCTTGCGGTGTGCTTTACGAGCTGGGGGGCATCATCGTTATATGTGATGCAGGTGGCTGCACCGGCAACATCTGCGGCTTTGACGAGCCCCGCTGGTCAACTAAGCGCTCTGCGGTCTTCAGCGCAGGCCTCCGCGATATGGATGCCATAATGGGGCGCGATGACAAACTCATCGAAAAGCTGTCTTCGGCACAACAGCTTATCGGTGCAAGGTTCGCTGCTATCATAGGAACTCCTGTTCCGGCCGTCATTGCCACAGATATGACTGCACTTAAAAGACTGACAGAAAAAAAA
>JAFPYQ010000433.1 GCA_017394475.1 Oscillospiraceae bacterium
ACGGCTCAAAGCATTCCCGTGCGAGAAAATATGCCGATGCGGTGCTTGGAAAGACTGATACGGATACCGCAGAAAAGACCATATCGGAAAAGCGCAACAAGGATCTGCTCATGGCATACGCTCTTATCCCCGTTAAGGATGAGGATGATATCTGCCGCAGGTATATGTTCCTGCAGAAGTTCCTGAAAGAAAGCAAGCAGTTCGGCTCACAGCGCAGTGCCAGTGAAAAAGCAGCAGTGAACACGGCTATGCAGAACCTTTCCATAAATGCAGGATATGACGATCCCATGCGCCTCACCCTCAGGATGGAGACCAAGATAGTCGATGACAGCAAAGAGCTTTTCGAGGAAAAGACCATCGACGATATGACCGTAAGGCTTGCTGTGGATGAGGGCGGAAAGGCCGCGATAATATGCGAAAAGGGCGGCAAAGTACTGAAATCCATCCCTGCAAAGTACAAGAAGAACGAATACATTGCAAGGCTTACGGAGACAAAGAAAAAGCTCACCGAGCAGTATCGCCGCACAAGGATCATGTTTGAACAGTCCATGGAAGACCGTTCACTGTTTACAGTGCAGGAGATACGCATACTTCTGGGTAATCCCGTGGTACTGCCAATACTCCGCGATCTGGTGTTCGTATGCGACAAAAAGACGGGCTTCATAGATGATAAGGGTATCACGGACTTTACGGGAAAGACCACAAAGGTAAAGGATACCGACACTGTCTATGTTGCTCATCCTTTTGATCTGTACAGTGCAAAGTGCTGGTCGGAGTATCAGAAATATCTCTTTGACGCTCACCTTGTTCAGCCGTTCAAACAGGTGTTCCGTGAGCTGTATGTGAAGACTGATGAGGAAAGACAGCTGCTTCATTCTCTGCGCTATGCGGGAAATCAGATACAACCCGCGAAGACCGTGGCATGCCTCAAGTCACGCCGCTGGGTGGCAGATGTGGAGGACGGACTGCAGAAGGTATACTACAAGGAAAATATCATAGCCCGCATATACGCTATGGCAGACTGGTTCTCTCCTGCGGATATAGAAGCACCTACCCTTGAATGGGTGGAGTTCTCCGACAGGAAAACAGGTGAGCCGCTGAAGATAGACAGCATCCCCGATGTGGTCTTTTCAGAGGTAATGCGTGATGTGGATCTTGCGGTGAGCGTTGCCCATGCAGGCGGCATCGATCCCGAGGCGAGCCATTCCACCATAGAGATGCGCGCTGCACTGATAGGCTTTACTATGCCCCTTTTCAAGCTTGATAATGTTCAGGTGAACAAGAACCATGCAGTGATACAGGGGAAAATGGACGAATATACCGTACATCTTGGAAGCGGTGTGGTCCACAGAAAGGATGGGCTCATGCTGAATATCCTTCCCGTCCATTCACAGCACAGAGGAAAGCTGTTTCTGCCTTTTGCGGATGATGACCCGAAAACTGCAGAGATACTCACAAAGATCATCTACCTTGCAGAAGACAGCAAGATAAAGGATCCCTCCGTGATCGAACAGATAAGATCATAACACAAGCCCTGCTGTTTATCAGCAGGGCTTTTGGCACAAGATGGAATAATAAAGCCATAGTATTCGTTGACAGTGACTGTCGGATACTATGGCATTTTGTTTTGAATAATCAGCTTATTGTCAGCTTATTGAAAGGATAGCCATGTCGCGGTTATTGGTA
>JAFPYQ010000434.1 GCA_017394475.1 Oscillospiraceae bacterium
GTGAGGTCATTAAAATGAAAAGTTCAAAGAAGATAGCTTTTGCTGCAGCTGCTTTGATGCTCGCTTCTCTGATCGGATCTACCGTTTCAGCAGGTGACTATCCTGAAGATAAGAACTTAGACGGATCTTATCCTGATAATAGTGTTGTAGGTACTACGACCGGCGGCGGAACAGTTCACTCTCCCGAGAGAGACGGCATAATCGATTCTCCCGATGTAACACCTGATTTCGTAGTAAAGGTTCCTGGTGACGGAGTATCCTTCACACCCGCTGCTATTAGAAAGATGGCTAGAACTGATAAGCTCTATACCTATGCTTTCCCCAACGGTTCCAAGATCAGGATTGACGGCAGCAAGATCAAGGTAAAGGAAGCTTCTCAGATCAACATTGTTATCACTCCTGACAAGAAGAACAACCAGGTAATAGTTGAAGTTCTCGGCAATGTTGAGGAATTCGGCTATGCTGTAGAGGTTTATGTTCCCAAGAAGGCTCTCGAGATCGCAGGTGTAGACAGCCAGTCTGCTAACCTTTACGATGGCGAAGGCAATGATCTTGGTTCTTGCGCTTCTAAGTCCAAGAGGATCGGCGTTTGGTTCGAGACCGCTAAGCCCGGCACATTCGTTATCAAGTAAGATCGTATAAAATAAAGCAGTCATCACGACTGCTTTATTTTTTTCTATACGTCTATGAGATAGCACCCAAAAAAGCAGTTCCGGTGACCGGAACTGCTTTTTGTCATACATTTATCTCTGCTGTTTCATGAGCGTACTGCCCGTATTTATCAAGTACTGGCTTTACACACTCTGCAAGGAACTCATCTACCTGTTCGGAGCTTCTTCCCGTGTAGTTTTCGGGAATGAGCGTCTTTTCAATATCCTCCTTGGTAAGACCGAAGGAAGGATCAGCGGCGATGCGCTCTATAAGGTCATTGTCAAGACCCTCTTCCTTTACGCGCTTGCCTGCCTGCATTGCGTAGGTACGGATCTTCTCATGGAGCTCCTGACGGTTACCGCCGCGCTCAACTGCATCCATCATTATATTCTCCGATGCCATGAAGGGGAGCTCTGCCATTACTCTGCGACGTATGATCTTAGGATATACCACAAGCCCCGAGGTGATGTTTATCATGATATTGAGTATAGCATCACATGCAAGGAATCCCTCAGCCACAGATATCCTCTTGTTTGCAGAATCATCAAGTGTACGCTCGAACCACTGTGTACCGGAAGTGAATGCAGGATTCAGAGTATCTATCATAAGATAACGCGCAAGGGCTGTGATCCTCTCACTGCGCATAGGATTGCGCTTATAGGGCATGGCGGATGAGCCTATCTGATTTTTCTCAAAGGGTTCTTCCATTTCCTTGAAATTCTGGAGTATACGAAGATCGTTGGCGAACTTCATAGCACTCTGTGCGATATTGGAAAGGGAGGAAACTATCTGATAATCTGCTTTTCTTGAATAGGTCTGTCCGGATACGGGCACTACCTTGTCAAAGCCCATCTCCTCAGCGATAAGCCTTTCAAGCTCTTTCACCTTTGAGCTGTCGCCGTGGAAAAGTTCCTTGAAGGATGCCTGTGTGCCTGTTGTGCCCTTAGAACCCAGAAGTGCAAGGGTAGTGAACCTGTACTCTATCTCATCAAGATCCATCAGAAGCTCATTTATCCACAGTGTAGCACGCTTTCCCACGGTGGTGAGCTGTGCAGGCTGCAGATGAGTGTAAGCAAGTGCAGGCATATCCTTGTACTGTGCAGCAAATTCGGAAAGCTGTGATATGACTGTGACAAGCTTCCTGCGAACAAGTTCAAGGGCATCACGCATTATGATGACATCCGTATTGTCGCCGACATAGCAGGAAGTAGCCCCCAGGTGGATAATACCTGCTGCATTCGGGCAGCACTTACCATAGGTATACACATGTGCCATAACGTCATGGCGCACCTGTTTTTCACGCTCTGCTGCACATTCATAGTCGATATTCTCTATATTTGCTTCAAGCTCATCTACCTGTTCCTGTGTCACAGGAAGACCAAGCTTCATCTCAGCCCTTGCAAGAGCCACCCAGA
>JAFPYQ010000435.1 GCA_017394475.1 Oscillospiraceae bacterium
CCAACCTCATCGTTCTTGATCTGCTCAAGCATAGCCTTTAGCCGGCTTTCATCACCTGACAGGATGATTACACTTGTTACATGATTAGGCACTCATAACACCTCCGTATTCTCTCATAAGCCTTGACAAGATGTACTGCTGTCCCTTGCCTGTGACAAAAGTCTGCTGATACGTCCTTGTCTGACCGTTGGTCTCATATACGGACTCCTTCACACGAAAGTATCCGTTATCGATATACTCCTGGTAGGGAATATTTCCGCCCATAAGGATCCCGCGAGCTCTCATCCATGCGAACAGCCTGTTGCGTCCGATGCGGATACCGTGATCCGCGCAGAGCTTCGCCATTTTATTCACGTCAATGAGATTGGTGCTGTCGCTGACATGGTCTGCGAACTTAACCTTTGGCTCGTCCTTACGGATACGCTCATTGAGCTGATTGATAACTCTGCACTGAATACGGAAGAGCTGCTTTATAGGCTCATCTGCGAAGGGGAGATATGTCTCCACGAACACGTCCTCATTCGCAACATAGCCGCCGGTCTTCCTTATCGTCGGCAGTACCTCTGATGTCACCCAGCGTTTGAATTTCTTGGCTGTAAGCATTTTGCTTGAAAGCACAAGGCTATATAGGCCTGATTCGTTTATAACTATTATTTCTCTGCGCTGATTTCCGTCATAGATCATTATCTTCCGCCTATCATCAGCATCAACATGTCTGTTTATATCTCGACTACCGTTTCGGTACTCCAGAATATCAGCTACATCCTTACCGACGAGCCACGGCTCGCCGTCAATGCATACTGTTCTTACCGAGCCAAACTCGGGATTATTAAATATCATGATTTCATTCATTTTGGTTTACCTCCACATCAATTTCCTTTATAAATCTTGCCAGAGCTTCTATGACATTTACTGTCACTGCATTTCCGGCTTGTTTGTACAGCTGTGCATTGGATATCCCTGCTGCTTTCACATTATTGAACTGTTCGTCTGTAAATCCCTGCAATCGCCAGCATTCAAGCGGCATGAGCTTTCTTATCAACCCGTTGTACATAACGCCGTTCCTGTCAGTTACTGTAATAGTAAACATAGGCTCGTCCGGAGTTTTGAAGCGTCTGCCTTGCTGCCGTACATTCTCTTTTGCAGGAGTCAGCACAGGTATAGGCTTATCCATGAAGAGAGCGGCCGATTTTTCACCTTTATGATGCCCGATACCGTTATCCCGTCTTGCAGTAATACACCTTGCAAGATCAGTAATTGCTGGCTCTGGATTCATATCGATGCATTTTACGGAATAGAAACCCTGTGTTGCCGATGGCGTTACCGTGTGAGCTATGTCATGTCCGACACGTCCTCTGCGGCTGTTCATATCCGCATATGCAAGGTCAATGCTGTCGCCGGGGACAGCTATCTGATATCCTGATTTCGTAAGTGATTTAATCGGGAGTCCAAGTATCTCATACAAACCTGACTTTCCGCCAAAACCGCCTGCAGTTCCTGTAAGCGTTATGCTCAGTCCTTCAGGTGAGTAGACCCTGCATCCTTCTTTTCCTGGTATGCGCTGGATAAGAGTTTTTGGATTTGCTTCTGTGAAAGACAGTATTCTTCCGGCACGGTCGGTTCTAAGAAATCCGATAATGAACACTCTTTTTCTGGCTTAGGCGACTCCGAAATTCGCGCTGTTAAGCACCTGCCATGCGACATCGTACCCCAATTCATCCAACGCAGTGAGTATGGCCGCAAATGTCCTGCCTTCGTCATGCGATAACAGCCCGGGAACGTTTTCAAGCAGCAGATAGCGAGGTCTCTTAACGGCAGCGATCCGAGCAATTTCAAAGAACATGGTTCC
>JAFPYQ010000436.1 GCA_017394475.1 Oscillospiraceae bacterium
CATGACTTCGAGAACCTCAAGCGCTACGACAAGATATTCAAGAAATACGACAAGACCCTCGAACTTACCAACACGGATTCCGCGCCGTGGCACATCATCCCCGCGAATGACAAGCTCACGGCACAGGTGGAGATACTCCGCAAGAACGACTGCCGCGTGGCACAGGGCTTCTTCTACGACCGCCCGCTCCCCGTTGAGGAATTTGAATGGAAACTCGACGGATACAATTACTATGACAAATAATGCAAAGCTCCGTGACCATCGTTCACGGAGCTTTTTGTCACAACATACCGAAACCGGCACCCCCCATACCATGGGAGCGCCGGTCTGAAGGGAGAAAATGAAAGAAAGGTAAAATACTTTATCATCAGCCGTTTACTGGCTCACAAATTCCTCCGGATCAAGGTAATAACCATCCTGCCTTACCTCGAAATGCAGATGATTGCCTGTGGAATCGCCTGTGCTGCCCACATATCCTATGAGCTGACCCTTTTCCACATGGTCGCCTACACCTGCTGCAAGCTCTGCCTGGTGTGCATATACGCAGACATTGCCGTCATCATTGAGTATTTTGATATTGTTGCCGTAGCCGCCGCACCAGCCTTCGCCCGCATCGTAAACGGTGCCGGCCTCAGCCGCATAGATGGGCGTACCGTAAGGCGCTGCGATATCAAGTCCCTTATGGTTCCTGCCGTCGCCGATATGAGCGGAGATATATCCGCCCTCAACAGGCCAGCAGTACTGACCCTGACCTACATCCAGCTTGAACTCAGCCACATTGTAGTTTATGGACGGGCCTATGCCTATCCTTACTATCTGCTTTACGGGCTTCGAGTAAACATTGGTCTCGAGCACCTTCCTGCGGACAGGGATGTTGTTCCTGTAAGTAACGAGGACTCTTGAACGGCGTTCGCCCTTTATGCCCTCGACTTCGACTACCTGCTCACCCAGAGGGAGGGTATCATCCTGTATCCTCTCCACGGGGAAGTCGATATCTGTTCTGAAGGATTCTTCCTTGGTACATTCAAGGTCGAGATAGGGCTCTGTGGTGGAAAACTGTATCATAGTGCCGGTCTTCAGCATATCGCCGCCCAGCTCCACAGGCTTTCCCTCATAGGTGGCATAGCAGCTTGTGAGCTCTGCCAGGGACATCTCATGATCTGCAGCTATGCTCGAAAGGAAATCTCCGTCCTTTACCTCGTAATATTCGGTAGTGCCGACTCTGCCCAGGACGGTCTTGATGATCTCTCCGGGAGCTACGATGCTCTCGGGATCAACATATTCCTCCAGATCGTAAACTACCTCTTTTTCAAACTCCACCTTGATGTAGTCATTGTTGTTATACGCGGTCTTATAGGAATCAAGGGCTTTCTCGATAGGCTCATAGTCGGTGACAGCTCCCAGGAGCTCACCGTCCACGCGGATAGCAAAAGCCTTTACCTTGCCCTCTATCTCATCCTCTTCCGTGATCTCTTCCTCCACCTCAACGGGGGATTCCTCGAATTTGTTGGAGATCACGTTTTCCATCTTATCCGCCAGCACATCGCCGTCAAGGATGACAGTGCCCGCGGAAAGAGGCTCTATTTTGAGCGAGGCATTTATAAAATCAGAATTCTGTGTATCGTAATACTTTATCCTGTCGGATATAGTTTTCTGTGCCTCACCCAGGACATTCTCATCGGTTATCACACCGATATTCTGCCCGTCATATTCGACACATACACCATAGTCACGCAGATTGAATGAGTTTACAGTCACTATCAGAGCAGCTACGGCTGCCATGGGGAAAATAACATTAACTGCATCCAATGCCTGAGCAGAAACCGATCTCTTAGTGTTTCTCCCGCTTTCAGCCTTACTGTCTTTACGGGAGACCATATTCGATCCGGCCATAAACACACTCCTTTAAATTTTCCGTATACTCTTCCGAACAGCTTTCAGATAGCTTGCAGATACGGTTACAAAGTGGTTACATCTTCGTCAATTATACCATATTCAGGCAAAAAATCAAGTGATATTGCATAAAAATCGGTTACCGAAATGCAATTTCTTCATTTTGCACAAAAATATCACTGTAAACATTGGCATTTTATACAACAAGCCTGTATCATAGGGAAAAACGGAATGTGAAGTTTAACGCTAAGTCGGGTTTATTCACATTTTCCGCAGCACTGTTTTTCATCTCTGTGCCGCTGATATGGGTAAAAAAATGTCTGCTGTGTGAATTTCACAAAATTTTCAGCAAAATCTTATATATCTGTGCAATAAAACACTTGAAATTGAATGTAAAATGGTGTAAAATAGATAAGTGGCATGCACAGACGGATATGCTCTGTATGTGCTCATCTGAAATCTTAAAACTGTTACGGAACAATATGGAGCTTTTAAAGAATAAATGGTTCAAGGTGGCTGTGAGCCTTATCGGCATAGTCTTTACCACAGCACTTTTATACTTTGATTATATCGTATTTTTTTATGACATAGAATATACGGACAAAACAAAATTCGCGATATTCACACCCATAATATGCCTGC
>JAFPYQ010000437.1 GCA_017394475.1 Oscillospiraceae bacterium
GAACTCTGCGCCGATGATCTTTCGCTTTTTCTCTGGCTCTGCAACTCCTGCCAGCTTGTCAAGGAAACGATCCACAGCATCCACATATACAAGATTTGCATTCATCTGATCACGGAACACTTCAATGACCTGCTCGGGCTCGCCCTTTCTGAGCAGTCCGTGGTTCACATGGACACATACGAGCTGTTTGCCTATGGCCTTTATCAGAAGTGCTGCGACTACCGAGCTGTCAACACCGCCCGAAAGTGCCAGCAGCACCTTCTTGTCGCCTATCTGTGCTTTCAGTTCCTTCACCTGTTCTGCAATAAAAGCCTCTGCCTGTGCAGCGGTGGTTATCCTCTCCATGCTTTCGGGTCTCACATTGCTATTCATAATGTTCTCCTTTTGGAATTGTTTTTACCGATCTATCATAAACGTTCGATCTGCCGTAATGATCACCGATCACCGATCTCTTTACTTGCGTTCCGTCCTTCTTTTTACGCGCCTTACCTTTACGGGGACAGGCTTCTTGACTGCTATGGCGCTTGCCTTTTCGCGGGCCATCTCAATAAAGCGATCCTGTGCGGCAAAGGGAGCCTCCCCCTCTGCAGGTGAGATACGGCTGTAGGTGCCGTCGGGCTGTTCTATCCATGCCCTGCAGTTGTCCTTCATCATCACGTCGAATATATCAAGTATGCTGTTCTTTATATCCGGGGAATTGATGGGTGCTGCCACCTCTACACGGCGGACGGTGTTCCTCGTCATGAAATCGGCGGAGGAAATATATACCTTCTGCCTTTCTCCCTTACCGAATATGTATATCCTGGAGTGTTCAAGGAAGCGGCCTACAACGCTGCGCACTGTGATATTCTCCGTTTTGCCCTTTACCCCGGGGATAAGGCAGTTGATGCCCCTTATGACCATCTCTATCTTTACCCCCGCACAGCTTGCCTCTATCAGCTTGTCGATAAGGATCTTGTCGGTGAGGGAATTGAGCTTGAAGCCCAGATAACCGCCGTTGCCGGACATAGCCTGTGCTATCTCCGTGTCGATGTATTCGATTATGCGGTTGAGCAGGGCTTTCGGTGCCACCATCAGATAACTGGTGTTTTCAAGGAGATTGCCGATGGAAAGGGCATTGAAGAATGTTCCTGCCTCCGCACCGATATTCGCATCTGCGGTCATGAGGGAAAGGTCTGTATACAGCTCTGAGGTCTTTTCGTTGTAGTTGCCCGTGCCCACCTGAGTGATATACTGCAGCTTCGTACCGTTCTTCCTTGTGATGAGCAGCAGCTTTGAATGGACTTTCAGGGATTCAGGACCGTACATCACCTTGCAGCCAGCCCTTTCAAGCTCCCTCGACCAGCCGATGTTGTTCTCCTCATCAAACCTTGCGCGAAGCTCCACCAGAACGAATACATCCTTGCCGTTCTCAGCGGCATTTATCAGGCTCTCTATGATCTTGGAATTGCGCGCCACTCTGTAAAGAGTTATCCTTATGGAAACTACCTCGGGATCGTTTGCAGCCTCGGAAAGCAGCGATATGAACGGGCGTATGCTCTCATAGGGATAGAAAAGCATGATATCCTTGCGCAGTATCTGCGGGATAAGGGGCGCATTCTGTACTATGGATGCACTTCTCTGCGGGTTGAAGGGCTTATAGAACACCTCGGGATGAGCCTCTTCTATACGGTTTCTCAGTGAGAACACAAATGAAAGATCAAGGGGAGACTTCTGGAAGAATACATTCTCCGCACCAAGATCTATCAGACGCAGGAACTTTTTAAGCGCATCCTCTGTGACCTCGCCCTGTACCTCCAGCCTTACGGGGGACAGCTTGCGGCGCTTTTTCAGCAGCTCCTCCATCACCTCGCGCAGGTCGATATCGTGATCGTACAGTCCCTCTTCCATATCTATATCCGCATTGCGGGTGATGCGGGCTATGGCCTTTGAAGGTATGCGGTAATTCTCAAAGATAGTGTTCATGTAGTGAAGGATGATATCCTCAATGAGCACGAACCTGAGTTTTTCCTTATCGGGCAGGATTATCACCCTGGGGAAGCCGCCGCCAATAGGTACGAGCCCCAGCTTTGAGGAATTCTTCACTTCCAGCTGTGCCACTGCATACAGCGCCTTGTTCTTCATGAATGGGAAAGGATGATGCTTATCCACTACCTGCGGAGAGATGAGGGGGCGCACCTCGGAATTGAAATATGCCCTGAGATATTCCTCATCACTGCCCGTGAGATTGGATGTATGTACCTGCTCCACGCCTATCCCCTGCAAGGACAGAAAGATATTGGAATAGCAGGCATCGCGCACCTTGCACAGCTCCTTGACCCTCTGCCTGATGGCTTTGAGCTGCCCTGCCGCGGTGAGCTCGGTCTTGTTGTCCTTGAATTTGGGATCGATGAGCATTTTGTCAAACAGCGTGCCCACACGGATCATAAAAAATTCATCAAGATTTGTCTGGTATATCGAAGCGAAAAGAAGCCTTTCACCAAGACCCACGCTCTCATCTGCTGCCTCAGCCAGTACCCTTTCATTGAATTTGAGCCATGAAAGCTCCCTGTTATCGTAGCAATC
>JAFPYQ010000438.1 GCA_017394475.1 Oscillospiraceae bacterium
GCCCAGGCCGGGCCCGCCTCTCTGTACATTTACTATGACACAGGGAAGATCGGAACCTGCAAGATAGGAAATACCTTCGGATTTAAGGGATACACCGGGGGAGGAGGAGGATGTCATGCACCTTGTTCCGGTAGATGATGCACCATATACCATGTTTATCGCAGCGATCTCACTCTCAGCCTGTACGAACACGCCGCCCACCTTCGGCATACGCTTTGACATATACGCAGCTATTTCCGTCTGGGGAGTGATGGGGTAGCCGAAATAGCATTTACAGCCTGCCCTGATAGCTGCCTCTGCAAGGGCTTCATTGCCCTTCATCAACATTTTTTCCATTTTATGTTTACCTCTTGTTATTTTTCAACTTCGATAGCCGTATCGGGGCACATCATAAAGCACATAGCACAGCCTATGCATTTGCTCTGATCGGTACATTCTGCGGGATAGTATCCCTTGGGAGTACGCATATCCGAGCGGAGCTCTATTATCTTTTTAGGACATACCTCTACGCAAAGACCGCAGCCCTTGCATCTGGAATGATCCACTGTCATTTTAGCCATTTCTTCACCACCCTGCAAGCGGCTCAAGGGGATATACCCTTTCCTCAGGCAGCAGTTTTGAAATGTCACTGCCGCCCTGCCGCATTTTATCCAGCTGTTTTACATGATCTGTGATATCTTTGATATTCACGATCCAGCTGTTTACATATTCATAAACAGCATTTCCCCTTAAGCCTATCTGTATTGAACGATAGGGCAGGTCATTGCCGTATATATCCTTTTCGGGATCCCACTGTACGCGCACGTCTGAGTTCTTTACCATTTCCTGCCACTGTTCATGGCTCAGTCCTGTATCTGCCTTGTATGTTGACAGTACAGAATGCTGCAGTGCATGATCAAAGCCCTCACGGCGTATATCTATACCGAGCACGCGTTCCTGATCCTTTTTTGTCGCCCATCCGCATCGGAACATCATCCACAGGAAGGATGGCTTTATCCATGTCATCCGCCCCATCCTGAAGTGCTCCCCGAATGTGCCTTTTTTCACAGCCTCATCGGCTATTACGGGGGAGTACGCCTGATATACACGAATGATATCATCGTCATATACAGCGCGTATCTCCTTGTAATTGACTATCTTGTCCATTATTTTATGAATCTGAATGATCTGAGATCAAAATCACTGCCGGGAAGGAATGTAAACGAGATATTTACTTTTCCCTTCACACTGTTTAAAGGATAGCTCCTTTCGGTATAATCATCAGCCTGTGCAAATTCACAAAGTATACGGTCTGTATCACCGTTTTCATCCTTGACAGTCAGATGTATCGAATTTATGGGCAGCGCCGATCTTCCCGTTATGGCAAGAGCAGAAGGAGCTGTTTCAGTGAAATCAAATTCTCCGAAATCAAGCACAACATTGTTGCCTATGCCGGTAACTGCATCCTGCGCCACTGTGAATCTGTCACCGTATATATTGTCGTGATCTGCTGCGGATATCTCCGAAAATTCCTTGGGTACTGCCTCAAAGGAGAATCCTTTTACAGCATATCTTTCGGAAGCTCTGAAAGATATGGTCCGTATCCCTTTCATCTTTTCGGGCAGCTTCACCGTTATGGGCTGATATGTGAGCCATTTCGGCGGGATGTCATATTTTATGTTTGCAAGCAGCTTTCCGTTGTCCGGTGCACCATCGAATATGTCAAGATAAACAGGTCTGTTATTGTTGGAGTATATGGGTATGGTCAGAGTATCGCTTCCGATCCTGCCGAAGTCCACATTCGCAAAGCCGAACCAGCTCTCACCATCGCCGAAGGATGCTCCCTTCTCGATGCCGTTGGTGATATTGTCACTGCCGATATCATAGAGACCGCCTGTGATAAACCCATAGGGATCGAACACAGCAGAACCTATGCCCTCGGATGTGAGCCGCAATACGCTTATGAGGCGGCAGTGACCGACTCCGTTGTCTGTCAGGGCACGCAGATAGAATTCACCGTCGCCCTTGCAGAGTATCTTTACCGTCTCATTATCGGAATATGTTATCTCAGCAAGATTTGATATGATGCCCACGGGATTGGTTATCTCATACCGAATGTCTTTGACAGTGGTATTTTCCGGATAGACCTTTACCTTGAATCCCAGTTCCTTAGCATCTGCGGTGAATTTCCTGCAGGATGCAAGAAGTTCTATCTTTCTTATGGGTATATCGTTCTCCGGATCGGATACCTCCGTCTTCATGGGCTTGTTTTCCATGATGCAGGATGTTCCCGCAGGATATTCACATTCCACTGCCATCAGAACGAGTGTTTTATCTGGAAGTGAGGGAGAGCTGATCTTTACATTTATATCGCCTGCGATATCCTTAGCAGCGATGACAGCCAGCATTTTACCGGAGAAAAGCCTTCTTGATGTTCCCTTGTATTCGTCGAAATCGTTGGAGTCACCATTGTCAAGACCAATAAGTCTTCCTGCACCGGTGACTTCCACAAATACGCGGTTGTTGGCATTTGCCACAAAGTTGCCGTCCTTATCCACAGCATCTATCCCGATATAGATAAGGTCTGTGCCGTCAGCTCTCAGTTCTGTCTTATCGGGGATAGCTGCCAGCGATGCTGTATCACCGAAGGATCTCTGCACATCCCGTGCTATCTCATTGCCGTTCTCATCAAGTGCAATAGCGATAAGCTCGCCCTTCGTATAGGTGATGACAGTGTTGAGAGTGAGTACCTTGTCGTGCTGATGGTCGATAGTTTTCTCCGCAGCCTTGAACTGTTCGGAAACAGTCTCTCCATCCTTCTCGAAGGGACGGAAATAGAGCACGATCCGAGGGGCATTTGATGCAATTCTTACATCTATATCGGCACCCTCTGTGTGATCCCAGTAGGGGAAGATGTGTACAAAGGGCTTATCAGAAGGCTCTGTCCATTCGCCCTTGTAGATATAGGAGGAATCCTTCGGGAAACCGCAGGTATCGAACTGGCCGAAATAGCTGTTCTTCGTATCATAGGGAGTAGGTTCACCTATGTAGTCAAAGCCCGTCCAGATAAACTGGCCTGCGCTGAACTCCGTATCCCTGTCCATAGTTATGTTGTACTCGGAGTTTTTTGCGCCCCACCCTGTGGAACAGTTGCCCAGAGATGAGCACTGCTTGTCATCATCGGTGAGCACCTGCTTTGAGTAGGGGAACTGATAGATGCCTCTCGACTGCAGAGTCGAGGCAGTTTCCGAACCGTATATTATCCAGTCGGGATATTTTGCATGATGCTCGTCGTAAAAGCGTTCCAGATAGTTGTAGCCAACGGTATCAATTTCCTGGGCACATTTTTGGGCACCCTCTGTCATCATATAATTTGAACCGATTGTTATAGGTGCATTGGCCTCCGGGTCCGACTGGCGCACATACTTAGAAAGGTGCTTTGTAATTTCAAGACCGTTACCAATGCACCCCTGTTCCACTTCTCTTCTGTGAAATCTAAGCAATCGATCTGGGTAAGATCCTTGTAAAGGCCGGATCTGTAACCTGTGATACTTCTCTCGTCAACGAGGAATACA
>JAFPYQ010000439.1 GCA_017394475.1 Oscillospiraceae bacterium
GAGTAAAGATGAAAACCGCAGCTTGTTCCGAGGCAGATGGTGGTTATGCCCATGTAAAGTGTCAGCCACAGGTATACCATCCTGACATAGATATTGAGTTTTTCCCTATGGATGAGAAAGTAGCCGAGAATGTAGACAAAAGCGGTGGGGATGCTGAAATATACTAAAAATGTCGCCTCGCATATCTTGAAAAAAGCCATAAGGCCGAACACAAGGACAAGTATGACGGTATTTATGAAAAATGATATCTTTTTTACTGATGAAATATCCATATACACCTCATAAAAAAGCGGGTATACAAGCAGATCTGCCGTGCAGGGATATGATACTGTTCTGATACCGGATGTCTATATGGTATCGAGTGTCGGGTAAAAAAGACAGCAGCGTATGCACCGTCTGATGATAACGGGCATACGCTGCTTTTGCTTTAAGATCATTCTATCTCGTCATGGTGCTTCTGCAGCGACATGACACCGAAGTGGCGGTTTTCCTTTATCGCCTTTATACCCTCCGCGCTTGCCTTAGCCGCAGCCATGGTAGTGATGTAGGGAACTCTGTGGCGGATAGCGGATTTTCTGATATAGCTGTCATCATAGGCACTTGTCTTGCCTGCAGGAGTGTTGATGATGAGCTGTATCTCGCCGTTTGCTATGCCGTCTGCGATATTGGGTCTGCCCTCATAGATCTTGAATATCTTTTCACAGTCGATATCTGCGCCCTTTATCATCTCATAGGATCTGCCTGTTGCAAGTATCCTGAATCCCAGGTCGGAGAATGCCTTTGCGATGTCTACAAGTTCGGGCTTATCTCTGTCACATACGGACAGGAGAACTGTACCCTCTGTGGGAAGGTTGCTCTTTGCAGCCTCCTCAGCCTTGAAGTATGCCTCACCGAAGGAGGGAGAGATACCCAGAACTTCGCCTGTAGAGCGCATCTCGGGGCCCAGTACGGGGTCTACCTCGGGGAATGAGCTGAAGGGGAACACGGCTTCCTTTACACCGTAGTGATGTATCTTCCTGTCCTTCAAAGAGGGAACAGGGGAAGGAGCGCCTGTTATCTCCGATGTGATTATATTTGTGGCGATGGATACCATGTTGATGCCGCATACCTTTGATACAAGGGGAACTGTTCTGGATGCTCTGGGGTTAGCCTCAAGCACATATACAGTGTCGCCCTCTATGGCATACTGCATGTTCATAAGTCCGCGGACGTTCATCTCCACTGCTATCTTCTTGGTATATTCCTTGATGGTAGCTACCTGCTTGTCGGTCAGGTTCATGGAGGGGAGGATGCAGGCAGAGTCGCCGGAATGGACGCCTGCAAGCTCGATATGCTCCATAACTGCGGGAACGAAGCAATGCTCGCCGTCGGATATGGCATCAGCCTCGCACTCTGTAGCGTGGTTGAGGAAACGGTCTATGAGTATGGGTCTGTCGGGAGTTACGCCGACTGCGGCTGCCATGTAGACCTTCATCTGGTCGTCGTCGTGAACTATCTCCATGCCTCTGCCGCCGAGAACATAGGAAGGACGCACCATAACAGGATAGCCTATCTTGTTGGCGATGGCAAGAGCCTCCTCAACATTGACTGCCATACCTGCCTCGGGCATGGGTATGCCCAGCTTGTCCATCATAGCGCGGAAATGATCTCTGTCCTCTGCAAGGTCGATGGTCTCGGGAGTGGTGCCCAGGATATTGACGCCGTATTTTTTCAGATCGCCTGCAAGGTTCAGGGGAGTCTGTCCGCCGAACTGAGCGATAACGCCCACGGGCTTTTCCTTTGCGTGTATGGAGAGCACATCTTCAAGGGTAAGGGGCTCGAAATAGAGCTTATCGGATGTGTCGTAGTCGGTGGAAACGGTCTCGGGGTTGCAGTTTACGATTATGCTCTCAAAGCCTGCCTTTTTAAGCGCAAGGGCAGCATGTACGCAGCAGTAGTCGAACTCTATGCCCTGGCCTATCCTGTTGGGGCCGCCGCCTAAGATCATGATCTTTGGCTTGTCGGAAACAGGGGACTTGTCAACGGGGATATTGTAGGATGAGTAGTAGTAAGCCGCATTTTCGGTACCGCTTACATGAACGCCTTCCCATGCCTCTTCAATGCCGTATTCTATGCGCTTGTTGCGGATGCTCTCCTCATCGGTCCTGCGGAGCATAGCAAGGTAGCGGTCGGAGAAGCCGTCCTGCTTAGCCTTTCTGAGTGCATTCTCCTCGGGGACACCCTGTCCTTTGAGGAGCTCTTCCTCCTCCTCAACAAGTTCCTTCATCTGTTCGAGGAAGTAATGCTTGATCTTGGTGAGGTCGTATATCTCATCTATGGTAGCGCCCTTGCGTAGTGCCTCATAGATGATGAACTGTCTTTCACTGGTGGGGAAGCGGAGCTTGTTCAGGAGCTCATCCTTGGAAAGGGTGTTGAAGTCCTTTGCAAAGCCCAGGCCGTATCTGCCTGTTTCGAGGCTGCGGATAGCCTTCTGGAATGCTTCCTTGTAGGTCTTGCCTATGCTCATGACCTCGCCCACAGCCTTCATCTGTGTGCCCAGCTCATCCTTTGCGCCCTTGAACTTCTCGAATGCCCAGCGTGCGAACTTGATCACCACATAGTCGCCGTCGGGAACATACTTGTCAAGTGTGCCGTACTTGCCGCAGGGGATGTCCTTGAGTGTGAGACCGCAGGCCAGCATTGCGGAAACAAGGGCTATGGGGAAGCCTGTTGCCTTTGATGCAAGAGCGGAGGAACGGGATGTTCTGGGGTTTATCTCGATAACTATGATGCGGCCTGTCTCGGGGTCTCTTGCGAACTGGCAGTTGCAGCCGCCTATTACCTCTATGGCCTCGACTATCTTGTAGGACTGGCGCTGGAGCTCTGCCTGAACATCCTCGGGGATGGTGAGCATGGGAGCGGAGCAGAATGAGTCACCTGTGTGAACGCCGATGGGGTCGATGTTTTCGATAAAGCAGACTGTGATCTTGTTGTTCTCTGCATCGCGGACAACCTCGAGCTCAAGCTCCTCCCATCCGCTGACACATTCCTCAACGAGCACCTGACCCACAAGGCTTGCCTGCAGGCCTCTCTCACAGACTACCTTGAGCTCGTCCACGTTGTAGACAAGTCCGCCGCCTGCGCCGCCCATAGTGTATGCGGGGCGGAGAACTACGGGGTATCTGAGCTTCTCTGCGATCTTCACAGCCTCATCCACGGAGTATGCCACTTCGCTGCGTGCCATGTCGATGCCGAGAGAATTCATGGTGTTCTTGAACTCTATGCGGTCCTCGCCGCGCTCGATGGCATCCACCTGAACGCCGATGACCTGGACATTGTACTTTTTGAGCACGCCTGCCTTATCGAGCTCTGAACACAGATTAAGCCCGGACTGTCCGCCGAGATTGGGCAGCAGTGCATCGGGTCTTTCCTTTTCAATGATCTGAGTGAGCCTGTCCAGATTGAGAGGCTCTATATATGTGATATCGGCAATATCGGGGTCTGTCATGATAGTTGCAGGGTTGGAGTTCACCAGAACTATCTCATAGCCCAGCTTTTTCAGGGCTTTGCAGGCCTGGGTGCCGGAATAGTCAAATTCACAAGCCTGTCCTATGATGATAGGACCGGATCCGATTATAAGTATTTTATTGATATCAGTTCGTTTTGGCATAATTGACCTCGTGAGAATTTATTTTTTGGCTGTGCATCCCCCTTAAGGGATGACAGCCTTATTGATCTTTGTTCAAAGCTTGCTTTTAACAAGCAAGTGTGAGCCGCAGGCTCATTTCCATTCAGTAGGAGATTGAACTCCTACTGAATGGAAATATGGAACCCGCCGCCTTAGAGGCGGGGGACATAGCTTGCGGTTATCCCCTGCGATACTTTTGCAGCATCATGGTCGGGGAGATGATCAGACATTGAATCTGAACAGAACGACGTCGCCGTCCTGCATAACATATTCCTTGCCTTCGGAGCGAACCAGCCCCTTTTCCTTTGCAGCCGCCATAGAGC
>JAFPYQ010000440.1 GCA_017394475.1 Oscillospiraceae bacterium
GTATCGGAGGGCTCACCGGGATCGCGGATATTGACGAGAAAGCGGTAGTTATTGAACTTTTCGCTTTCGGGGATATCCTGCTGTATCGTCATATGCCTTTCATCGGAAAGGTATTTGATCAGAAAATCAACATTTTTCATATAATCACAATTAAGATACAAGGGTATCAGAATGCATTGTCATAGTATTCAAATCTGTATGGCCTGTTGTTTTTCAGCGTCACTGCGGCAATGTCAAAACGGGGCTGCAGTTCACAGGGATTGCGGTACAGATAGATCTCTGCCGCCTTGTGTATCCTTTCGGACTGGCCGGTGTATACAGCCTCGGCAGAGGGTACATAATTCGTCAGTGAATGGCTCTTTACCTCCACAAAGATGATGAATTCGCCGTTTTCCGCGATGATATCTATCTCTGCGCCCCTTATCCTGTAATTCCTGCAAAGGATGTTGTAGCCCTTTTTGGTAAGATAGTATACTGTCAGGTCTTCGCCTATCCTGCCGTTGACAGCAGGTCTGTGTACATCTCGTTTTTTCATGCGGAGCTGTTGTTGTCATATCCGGAGGCTCTTGCCCCGGCTTTTCAGGAACGTTTCTCGTAGTATTTTTTCAGGAATGAATGCCTGTGTATGGGGCTTTCACCGTATTTATCCAGCATTTCGTAATGCAGCTTCGTTCCGTATCCCTTGTGCTTTTCAAACTGCCATTCGGGATATTTTTCAGCCATTTCAGCCATGTATCTGTCACGGCTTACCTTGGCGCATATAGATGCGGCAGCGATGGCAGCGCTCCTGGCATCGCCCTTTACGAATGCCTCGCATTTTACGTCTATATCGGGCAGCTTGTTGCCGTCTATGGCAGCAAATGCCGCCTTTTCGGAAAGCCCCTCATAGGCGCGCTTCATGGCAAGCATTGCGGCATTCAGGATATTTATCTCCTCTATCTCCGCCACAGTGGCTATCCCGATGGAATATATGCACTTTTCGGTTATAACACCGAAAAGCTCGTCACGTTTCTTTTCACTGAGCTTTTTTGAATCATTGAGACCGTCGATCTCAACGCCTTCGGGGATGATGACCGCTCCTGCATAGACATCACCTGCCAGCGGGCCGCGCCCTGCCTCGTCTATGCCGCATATCACTCCGTAGCGGCCTTTAAGCTCTTTGTCAAAAAGATATATCTCATTCATCGTGTGTTCCGTTCATTGTCACTAAGTGCAAAGTATCCATAAATAGTTTATCACGGCTCGAACGGTATGTCAACCTTTTTTCTGTAAATTTTTCACATAAAGCCGAGTGGGATGCCCTTACGGAGCATCGTTCCTGACAGTTGCCTGTTCCATGACTTTGATGCTGTTTTCCATGACCTGTGAGGGCTGCTCGGTTTTTAGTATGCGCAGTCTCAGATGGGGGCGCGCATCGCTGTCAAATACGGTCACTCTGCCGAAGTATTCCCTGGAAAGCGCCTGTGCCTGTTCTATGGTCACACTGCTGGTGTAGATATACAGGTATTCGCCGCGCTGTGCTATCTCCTTTATTCCGAGCTTTGATGCGCGGTTCCTGGTTAGGGATACCTTGATGAGCCCGAGTATCGCCCTGGGCGGCTCGCCGTATCTGTCTATGAGCTCATCTATCAGGTCTGATTCGCCCTTTTCGTTCTTCACCGCCGCCACCTTGCGGTATACATCAAGGCGGGAGGGCAGGGCGGATATATAGTCCTCGGGGATATGTGCATCTATCTGCAGGTCTATCAGGCAGTCCTCGGGGGAGGGCGGCAAGGGCTCTCCCTTTTGCTCGGCTATGGCCTGATTGAGCATCTGTATATACATATCATAGCCCACAGCCTCCATGTGCCCGTGCTGGGAGCCGCCTAAGATGGAACCCGCGCCCCTTATCTCAAGATCGCGCATGGCAACGCGGAAACCGCTGCCGAACTGGGTGAATTCCCTTATGGCATCCAGCCTTTTCGTAGCGATCTCCGACAGCACCTTGCCGCCCTTGAATGTGAAGTAGGCAAAGGCACGCTTGTTGGAGCGGCCTACACGGCCTCTGAGCTGATAAAGCTGGGAGAGACCGAAACGGTCGGATTCTTCGATTATGAGCGTGTTTACATTGGGCACATCCACGCCTGTTTCGATTATGGTGGTGCATATCAGGATATCTATCTCATGCTCCACCAGTGATGTCCATATATCCGACAGTCTGTCCTCGGACATCTGACCGTGGGCGGTGGCTATCCTAACATCCTCGGGGAGAAGCTGTGCCAGCTTTCCCGCGCACATATCTATGGTCTCCACCCTGTTGTGGATGTAATACACCTGACCGCCGCGGCGAAGCTCTCTCTCTATGGCCTGTACTATGGTGCCGTAATCGAATTCCGTGACATAGGTCTGCACGGGATAGCGGTCAACAGGCGGCTCTTCTATGACGCTCATATCCCTGATGCCGCTCATAGCCATATTGAGCGTTCTGGGGATGGGGGTAGCGGAGAGCGTCAGTACATCTATCCCCGCAAAGCTCTCCTTGAACTTTTCCTTGTGGCGTACGCCGAAACGCTGCTCCTCATCTATTATGGCAAGTCCGAGATCCTTGAAAACTATGTCATTCTGCACCAGTCTGTGGGTGCCTATTACCATATCCACCGAGCCCACAGCCAGTTTTTTGAGCACCTCCTGCTGTTCCTTCCTCGTGCGGAACCTTGACAGCAGCTCTATGGTGAAGGGGAAATGCTCAAATCGCTTGATGGCGCTCTGGTAATGCTGCCATGCAAGGACTGTGGTGGGAACGAGTATGGCACACTGCTTTCCGTCGAGCATGCATTTGAAGGCTGCTCTGAACGCCACCTCTGTCTTGCCGAAGCCCACATCACCGCAGAGCAGTCTGTCCATAGGAGAGGAACGCTCCATATCGTGCTTTATCTCGGTGGTGCATTTGAGCTGATCGTCGGTCTCTACATAGTCGAAGCGGTTCTCAAAGTCCTTCTGCCATTCGCTGTCTGCGGAAAAGGCAAATCCGGGAGTAGCTCTGCGCTTTGCATACAGGGCGATGAGCTCTGCTGCCATATCCTTTACTGCCTTTTTGGCCTTGCTCCGTGTCCTCTGCCATTCATTGGAGGACAGCTTGTTGAGCTTTACGCCTCCTTCGTCATGGGGGCCTATGTAACGCGACACCAGATCCATCTGTGTAACGGGGACGAAAAGCATATCCGTGCCTGCGTACTGGATGGTTATATAGTCCTTGACTATGCCGTCGAGCTCCAGCTTTTTTATCCCCTGGAACCTGCCTATGCCGTGCAGGGAGTGTACCACCAGATCGCCCGGGGTGATATCCGCAAGGCTCTTTATCTCCTCGCCGGCGTTCTTGTGGCTCTGACGGCGCTTTGCTGAAAGTGCCTTTGCCTGGGTTATGAGGGAGAGCTTCAGGGTCGGCAGCTCAAAGCCCGATGACAGCGCACCCGTTGCCAGTGCCACTCTGCCTTTGGATATGAC
>JAFPYQ010000441.1 GCA_017394475.1 Oscillospiraceae bacterium
CAGTTTTCATGTCCGTATCAGCAATTATTGTAACGATCGTCTTTTATTTCATATTGAAGGCATTCCACACCGCTAATATCATTCCCAGCACATTATCAGTCACTACGAGTTTTCTCGCTGTCTATCTGACATTCAGACGAAGTCCTTTCTATGCAATAGCTTACTCTGCAAATGATATTGTGCTTATCGTCCTTTGGGTAATGGCAAGCATGACCAATACAACATATATTTCGGTAGATGTATGCTTCGCGGTATTCCTTGTCAATGATATATACAGCTTCTTTAGCTGGCAGAAGATAAAAGAAAGGCAGTATGAAATGAAAGCCGACACCAATTATTGAGTGGCGGTAGCAATTTCAAAAATTGTCATAATAAAAATATCACCACGAAAGTTATATACTACCCAAAAAAAACGTTTATAATATCATAGTTATACTTGAATAATAAAAAACTATTGAAAACTGACTTGATATGATGTATAATGGAATTAAGATTAGCAGATATGCTATTTGGGGCTGGTCATCTGACCCGGGTCCATCGAAAGCGGGGATGTTCCCCGCTGTATTTTTGTGACTTCTTATTTGAGCGAACTCAGTATTTGTATTGACGAAAGTGATGATTTGGGAAAATATAATCATCACTCTCCATTCTATATAAAATGGCGCAAAAAAACACCCCCCGTTTTCAAAAGGGGGGTGTTGAGGTGTACGGGATCAGATGCTGTCCACTGTGAATACTGCGTTACCGCCGCTTCTCTTAGCGTTTCTGATAACGTTGTCCATCTTGACGAGCAGACCGGAAAGGTTCTGGCAGTCGCCGGGGATGTAGTGGTATATGCAGCCTGATGCTGTGAGCTGTACTTTCAGGTTAGCGACCGTGAACATACCTGTCATGGTCATAAGGATATTCTGTGCATATCTTGTGGACTGTACATCGGAAACATCCTTGTTGAATACGAATGCAAAGGAGTTACCTGTGATGTTGTAAAGCTCTGCGATGTTGGAATACTCAGCCTTCAGCTTTTCAGCTATCTGTGCAAGGTATTCATCACCGAAGTCGTAACCGTAGGTATCGTTTATGATCTTGAATCCGTCCATATCGAACAGAGCGATATTGAACTGATCGGTATCGAGCCTGGGGCCGATATCGTTATCAAGCGCATAACGGTTCTTCATGTTGGTAAGGATGTTGGTGAACGCGATCTCTTCCATCTTCTGCTGCGAGTGCTTGAACTTGTTTGCAGCAGCTTCTGCCTGCTTGGTCTTTCTTTCCAGGTCTTCGCGTCTTCTCTTTGCGAGCCTTGCAGCAACTATGATAGCGATCTCACCGATAATGAGCAGGAAGACAGTAACACCGGATGTTACCAAACTGAGCTGACGGGTCCTCTTCGCGAGTATCTTTGTGTTCTTGTTGTTGAGGTACTTAGCGGATTCGAGCATCTCGGACGCTGTGAAGGACAGAGGGGAGATATCCTGGTTGTAGTAGTTCTTCATCGTAGCCAGATCCAGAGCATTGGAACTCAGCATTGTCTGAAGAGAGTTGAGCTTTGTACGGTATGCAGCCATGAAGATCTTAGCCTGATGGTATCTCTTCATCTCCGCATCGGAGTGGAAAGGAAGAGCTTCAAACTGAGCCTCATCCTGCTCGATCTTATCGAAGGAGACCGTGATCTCACTTACGTTGTCGCTCATGTCGGTAACGTTGGAAACTATCTCAAGAACGTTCTCATTTACCTTACGGAGCTCGTCGGACATATCTGCAAGGAGCTCAAGGGACTCGGAACTTGTGGAGTTGTACCTCTGGGCACTTATACTTGTCCAGAAACCCATGAGCATGATGGTGATACCGAATATTGCCAGCAAAATGCCTGCAAGCACATAACTGCGCTCATTGCCGCCTGACTGGGACTTGTTGTTGGTGGATTTTTTCTTAGCCATTAGTGCCTGACCTCCTTATTCTGAACGTGACGGATCGAGCCAGAGCTGGATCTGTTCGGAGCCCAGATTCTGTCTGTTAACATACATGGCACCTGTGTCATACTTCTTTCTGATAACCTCACCGTTCCTGAGAGCATCTATATAACGCACACCAAGATAGCCCATGTTGTAAGGCGACTGTACCATCGTTCCTGTGAGAGTGCCTGTATTGAGATAAGTGATCTCTGCATCGTTGGAGTTGAAGCCTATGACCTTGATCTTGCCGGTGTTGCCCGATTCATCAACAGCATCGCACACACCGAGAGTGGAGTTCTCATTTGTAGCATAGATGAGATCAAGCTCGGGATGAGCAGCTATGAGCTCAAGAGCGACCTTTTTACAATCATCTCTTGTACCGTTTTCGGAGTACTTTGTCTCAACTACCTCATACTTGGACTGGTATACTACGTTACCGCTCTCGTCCATACCTGTTGTAGGCTGGTTCCTGGAATTAACAAGAGTAGTAAAACCGCTGATACGATCCTTGGAGTTGTTAGCTGTTTCAGAGTGGCCTACGATACCTATCTTGCCGGTAGCGCCCAGCTCTGTGAGAGCCTGACGGGCTGCGATGGCACCTGCTTCGGAGTTTGAAGAACCGATGTAGCTCTTGGTACCCGAATATGAAGCAGTGGTAGAGATCGTGATAACGGGGATGCCTGCTGTATCCGCTGCCTGGAGCACGTCATTGAGCTCACTCGGGCTGTTGGGTGCAACAACTATGCCGTCCACCTTATTGTTTATAGCCCTCTGTATGAGAGCCCTCTGACCCTCGATATCCGAAGCCTTTTCAGCTGCGGAGTACTGGATCTCATAGTCAAGTTCATCTCCTGCTTCAAGCGCACCGACCTGCACCTGATCCCAGAACTGAACGCCCTGAGCCTGGCAGATAACAGCGATGGTGCCGTTGCTCTTGTTCGCATTCCCGCAGCCCGACAGACCGAGTGCCAACGACAATGCCACGGAGGAGACCAGCAAGCGCTTTATTAGACCTTTCTTTCTGTTCATACAAACAGAACCTCCTTTGATGTTGATACGGACTTCACCCGCCGCTGTGCGAAAAACCTCGCTGCAGATGAAGGCCCCTTATGTTTTTGAAATCTGTTGACATTTTCCTTGCAGATCTATATTCCCAGATATTCAATCTCACAATACTATTTTATCACAAATCCGGCACAATTTCAAGATGAATTTTTCCAAATTATGAAATAACAACATACAAAAATAATATGACAAATTGTATATATTCAACAATGTGAGCTGCAAGTCGCCGCAGAACCGCCGCAGGAGCGCATCCGCCCATTACCTGAGATCTATGCCGTTGGCAAGGAAGGCTGCCCTTCTGTCGAGGCAGGTGGCACATTTGCCGCAGGGCTCGTCGCCGCCCTCATAGCAGGACCATGTTATCTCATAGGGGACGCCGAACCGTTTTCCTGCAGCCACTACCTGTGTCTTATTCATTCCCGCAAAGGGAGCTTCGAGATAAAGGTCATTGCCGCTGCCGATGTATATGGCCTTGTTCATGCTCTCCACAAATTCTTCGGAGCAGTCGGGATAGGCATTGCCTGCCGCATCATCCGCATGGGCGCCGTACATGACCACGCCGCAGCCCTTTGAAATGGCGATGCTCGCAGCCACGGAAAGGAAAAGCCCGTTGCGGAAGGGCACATAGGTGCTCACCGGGGAGCCTCCCGCCTTTACCACCTGCTCGATATAGCTCTCATGAGGGATATCCCCCCTGCCTTCGAGGAGTGTGCTGTCGGAGAATCGGAATATATCGGTAAGGTCTGTTTCGATGTGCTCCACATGATAGTATTCAGCCGTCTTCCCGGCAGCTTCCAGTTCCTTTTTGTGTTTCTGTCCGTAATAGATGGAAAGGGCGATGACATTTTCCGCCGAATATCTCTCCACAGCCAAAGCGAGCAGAGTGGTGCTGTCCACTCCGCCGCTGGATAATACAAGTGCTTTCATATATATACCCCGAGGCTCCCCTCCCGCACAGATGCGGGACGGAAGCACTCTGTCAATGTTTTGTTCAGTCACCGAAGGAAATGCCCAGTGCCTTGCCGCACTTTACATAACCGCCGTCGGGATCGACGAATTTGGTCTTTCCTGCCACCTCGGACAGCGGGTTCTCCCCTATCTCGGACTTTATCATGGCAACGGAATAGCCGTACTTCTTGTCTGCGATGAGCTCTGCTGCGCGAACGCCGAAGCGTGTGGCAAGGATCCTGTCATAGGCGGAGGGAGAGCCGCCCCTCAGCATGTGCCCCGGAACGCAGACCCTTGTTTCAATTCCCGTAGCCTTCTGCACCTGTGCGGCGATGGTGGCAGTAGCGGTGGTGATGCCCGCATCGAGCCTTACCTTTGCGCGCTCCTTCTTTTTGAGCTTTGCCTCCTCCTTGCTGTATGCACCTTCTGCCACAGCAACTATGGAGAATCTGTGCCCGTTGTCGGAGCGCTTCTGCATAGCCTCGCAGATACTGTCTATATCATAGGGTATCTCGGGGATGATTATGGCATCCGCGCCGCCTGCAAGGCCTGAATAGAGGGTAAGCCAGCCTGCCTTGTTGCCCATTATCTCCACCATGAGTATGCGGCTGTGGGAGGCTGCGGTGGTGTGCAGGCGGTCTATGACATCCGTTGCGGTATCAACTGCGGTATGGAAGCCGAAGGTCACATCCGTGCCGTATATATCATTATCTATGGTCTTTGGGAGGCCAATGACATTGAGCCCCTCCTGGGAGAGCAGGTTCGCGGTCTTGTGAGTGCCGTTGCCGCCCAGTGTCAGCAGGCAGTCCAGCTTGAGATCCTTATAGGTGTTCTTCATCTTCTTCACATAGTCCACATTGTCCTCGCCGATGGAGGAAAGCATCTTGAAGGACTGCCTCTTTGAACCGAGTATAGTGCCGCCCTGTGTGAGGATGCCGGAGAACTCCGTGATATCCATTTCACGGGCGATATTGTTGATAAGCCCGTAGTATCCGTTCTGGATGCCGATTATCTGGAGATCCTTCCCGAATTCATCATAGCACGCCCTGGCAACGCCCCTTATGGTGGCATTGAGTCCCGGGCAGTCCCCGCCGCTGGTAAGTATGCCTATTCTTTTCTTGCTCATCGTCTTTCCTCCCATTTTGCGTTTGTGGTGTGCAGTCAGCAGTTTCAGACAGATATCAGTCATTGATGACTTCCAAGCGTTCTGATCTCAGGTGGTCAGCGACCGCTAAAAGACCGCAGGTCGCGAAAAACTCCCGCCAACTAACAATACACATATTATACACCATATCCGCCAAAATATCAAGGGATTTGCAGAAATATTTGTAGTATATGCTCATTTGTCGGTGTTAGCTGTTGATATTTCGGAATAATTGTTGTATAATCGAATATGTAAATAACCGCTGCGGGGGATGTGATACAGCAGTTCAGTCACCCCGTTGACCCAAGCAAAGGAACGTTATGAGAGGGATATATTCATCAGTCACCGATATGCGGCGCAAGGTCTTCACCGAGGTGGCGCGGCTTGCCTACGAGGGCGGGGATTATTCGAGAATGGAAGATCTCCCGTACAAGATCTGTCCTGGTGATACCGCACAGCACAGGGAGAGCATTTTTCTCGAACGAGCCATAGTCGAGGAGCGACTCCGCCTTGCCATGGGGCTGCCCCTCAGGAACGTCAGCGAACACGCGCCTGTTTCAAGAGGTGTGGAGGAAAGTGCCATAGCCGAAAAGTACTACGATCCCCCTCTTATAAATATAATATCCTTCGCCTGCAACGCCTGCCCCGAGCTCCACTACCATGTGACCGAGGTGTGCCAGGGCTGCTTTGAGAATCCCTGCCAGGTGGTGTGCCCCAAGGGTACCATATCCATCCGCCACGGAAAATCAAAGATAGACCAGAGCAAGTGCATAAAATGCGGACGCTGCAAGGATGTGTGTCCCTACGGCGCCATACTAAAAGTGGAGCGCCCCTGCCAGCGAGCCTGCGGCATGGATGCCATAGGCAGCGACGAGCACGGACGAGCCCGTATCGACTACGATAAATG
>JAFPYQ010000442.1 GCA_017394475.1 Oscillospiraceae bacterium
TAGATGCCGTTTTCCTCGGAGTAGTACAGACCTCCGCCCACAGGGAATGCTGCATCGATGGTATCGTTCTGCATCGCGGATATCATATCGTCATAGCTCTTGAATCCCGTGTATCTGATATTTATCCCGCCAAGACCCAGTTCATCGAATATCTCGGGGATAATGTCCTTTATGATGCCTGTTACCTCACCGTCCTTGCCGGTGTCACTGTATGGAAGATAGTTTTCGAGATAGCCTATATTAAGTTCACTGTGGTTATCCGCCCATTCCTTTTCGGATACGGAAAACGCCCTTGATGAAACACTGGCAGGGTAATACTTCATATTCAGTGAATTCAGGTAGTTGGGCTCCTCGGAGGAGAGCATGCTCTGTGCGGTATTTAGCTCCGACAGGATATCGGGGCGGTTCTTACTGACGCACAGATAGTAGTCAGATCCGCCGAATGAGAACAGTACCTCAGCATGTGCTCTGTCATGTGCACCATCGCCTTCCGCGGCGAGTATGTCTATCTCCTTTGCGTCAAATCTGGTGAAAAGCTCCTCGTAATCAGCAAAGATATAGACCTCGGCATTGATGTCATGGGCATCAAGGTATTGCCTGAGCACATCCACCATAGCACTGTCGAGAACGCCTATCTTTTTCCCGCCGAAGGATCTGGGATCAGTGGTGATATCTATATCCGTGTCATGCTTTACAAAGTTGTAGGATTCGCTGCCCATAGGAAGCTCCGGATAGCTTATCAGTTCTTTGCGCTCGTCCTTATAGGCAAGTCCCGCTATCAGGTCGATCTCGCCGTCGAGCACCATACTGTAGATATCTCCGAAGCTGCCGTAGACATATTCGTAATCCCATCCCGTATATTCCGACAGTTTCAGATAGTATTCATAGGCATAGCCCGATTTTACGGCGCCTTCCTTTGCTCCCTCCTGGAACACCTCGTTCTCGTAATAGCCCACACGGACTATCTGGGGCTCCTCCTGGGCAAAAGTATCCGGCGGGACTGCTGCTGCCGTCAGTACAGCCAGTATTATGAAAACCACCGACAGTATCCTGTTGTTTTTCATAGCTTTATCCTTTGAAGCGATAGTGATATTTCCGATATGATGTATTTTCGTATATCCGCCGCGTAGGGAGCGGGGGACACAGCTTGCTGTGATCGGTACTCTCTCCGTATAAAACGAGCTTTCTCATCATCGATATATATTTTACCATATCCCGGAGCATAATGCAAGACTTTAGTGTTACACTATCTCTCCCGACAGGTAAGACCTGCGCAAGTCTCCTGATATCCCGTTTTTGTCAGGGGTGTTGATTTTAATGGTTAGCTATTGCTTATTTTTATATGATTTTACATTGACATTTGGCTTAAAAAGTGATAAACTGATAGTTAGCTAATAGCAACCTATACATAAGTTGTTTTATGCTAACTTTAATGGAGAGGATGAATAATATGAATTACAAAAATCTGGCTATGATCGCAGGCGGCTTTCTTATGGGGACAGCAGGTGTAAAGCTGCTGTCATCAAGGGATGCAAAAAAGGTCTATGCACACACAACAGCCGCTGTTATACGTATGAAGGACTGCATCATGAAGACCGTCACTGAAATCCGTGAAGGTTGCGGCGACATCTATGCAGAGGCGAAGGAGATAAATGAGAACATTGCCTGTGAGGAGATATGTGAGGAGATAGAGGATACCAGCGATGCCTGTGCGGAGGATGCGGAAGAATGAGATGCATTGTCCTGCATGAGTCAAAGGGGCGGCTCAGAATCCGCTTATGTCAGGGGAGAATGACTCTTGAACAGGCTGATATGGTGGAATATTTTTTCAGGTCAAAGAGCTTCGTCCGCAGGGTCAAGGTGTTTGACCGCACCTGTGATGCGGTGATTGAATACACAGGAGACAGAGCCCGGGTAACATCCGCACTGGCGTCATTTTCATACAACGATGAGGTAAGACAGCTTGTCCCGGAGCATACAGGCAGAGCTCTTGACAGGGAATTTGAGGATAAGCTCATTTTCATGATAGCCAAGCGCTATATAGGAAAGCTCATCCTTCCTGTGTCCATTCGTTATGCGGGAGCGGTGATAAAATCCCTGAAATATGTATGGGAGGCTGTAAAGTGCATCGCAAAGGGCAGGATAGAGGTATCCATACTCGATGCCACGGCGATAGTGGTGTCGCTTATAAGGGGAGACAGGGCTACCGCATCCTCTGTGATGTTCCTTCTTAAGATCGGCGAGCTCCTTGAAGAGTGGACTCACAAGCGCTCTGTGGATGACCTTGCAGGAACTCTCTCTCTGGGAGTGGAAAAGGTATGGCTCACAGGCGGGGAGAGCGATATACTCGTGCCCGTAAGATCTGTAAAGGCAGGGGACAGCATCATAGTCCGCACAGGCGGCATGATTCCTCTTGACGGTAAAGTCATTTCCGGAGAGGCAGAGGTAAATCAGTCATCCATGACGGGAGAATCCATGCCTGTCCGCAAGAAAGAGGGCAGCTATGTCTATGCGGGAACTGTGGTCGAGGACGGTGCCATAGTTATATGTGTTGACAAGACCGCGGGCAGCGGGCGATATGACCGTATCGTCAAAATGATAGAGAACTCGGAAAAACTCAAATCCGAGGCGGAGAGCAAGGCGGCACACCTTGCGGATAAGCTTGTTCCCTACAGCCTGGGCGGGACAGTGATAACATATTTGCTTACAAGAAACACACAAAGGGCACTTTCTTTCCTTATGGTTGACTTTTCCTGTGCACTTAAGCTCGCTATGCCTATCTCGGTCATCTCTGCCATGCGGGAATGCGGGCTGAGGGGCATAACAGTCAAGGGCGGCAAGTTCCTTGAAGCTATTGCCGAGGCAGATACCATAGTATTTGACAAAACAGGCACTCTCACACATGCAGAGCCAAAGGTATCCGGTATGGTGACCTTCGGTGGCAATGATGAGACCGAATGTCTGCGGCTTGCGGCCTGCCTTGAGGAGCATTTCCCTCATTCCATCGCAAATGCTGTGGTGAACGAGGCTGCGGCAAGAGGCATCACCCATGAGGAAAAACACTCTGCTGTGCAGTATGTGGTGGCACACGGCATTTCAAGTACGATTGACGGGGAAAAGTGCATCATAGGCAGCTATCATTTCGTATTCGAGGATGAAGGGACTGTGATCCCAGAGGGGGAGGAGCATAAGCTAAACGAGCTGCCCGAGGAATGTTCACGGCTGTATCTTGCAGTCGGCGGACGGCTTGCCGCTGTGCTTTGCATAGAAGACCCGCTGCGTGACGAGGCAGCAGAGGTCATATCCGCACTCCATGACCTGGGTATCACCAAGACGGTCATGATGACAGGCGACGGAAAGCATGCAGCCCGTTCGGCGGCTCAGAGATCGGGTGTGGATGAATATTATTCCGAGGTGCTCCCCGAAGATAAAGCAGCATATATCAGGCGTGAACACGAGCTTGGCAGGAAGGTCATCATGATAGGTGACGGCGTGAATGACTCTCCTGCATTGTCGGAAGCTGATGCGGGCATAGCCATAAATACCGGGGCTGCCATAGCCCGTGAGATAGCGGATATCATGATAAATGCCGATGATCTGCGTTCGATTATCGTTCTGCGGCGCATCAGCGAGGAACTCATGAAGAGGATACATTCCAACTACCGCACCATAATCGGCTTCAATTTCAGCCTTATCCTGCTGGGTGCCCTTGGGCTGCTGCCCCCGGCGACATCTGCGTTCCTGCATAATACTTCCACCATAGTCATTGGCACAGCGAGTATGAGGACTTATCTGAAAGAAGAATGACCGTAGGGCGATATCAAAGAGGCTGATATGAAAACGAAGATAGTAAAGGCCCCCGATGGGCGGGGGAATATCCTGTACCGGATAACAAAGAGTCTGGTAAGGCTCATCGATATGAGGGGAGAGCTTTCGGGGACAAAGGAAGAGATACTTGCAAGAGCGGCAAAGGCCAATGCAAAGAACCGCAGCTTTTTTATGCCCCGTGACAATAAGGCATATTATACCGATCACATCATAGACGGGCATCACTGCTTGGAAATAAATATGCAGGCAACACAAAGGAAGTGGGCAGTGCTGTTCATATTCGGCGGCGGGATGATACTGGGTTCGGATAAGGGCGACATAGGGCTGTCAAGAAAGATAGCACAGATAACCGACAGCGATGTATGGTTCCCATATTATCCCATGTGCCATGAGTATGATATGCTTGAAAATGTACAGATGATATACGGCTGCTATGAGGAGATGCTCAGATACTACGATCCCGAAAATATAATAGTCCTGGGCTTTTCATCCGGCGGGGCTCTGTCGCTCGATCTTATCACCTATATCAATGAAATGAACGACAAAGGCGGCAATATCCCAATGCCTGCACTTCTGATACCCATTTCACCCGGAAGCGTGCCGGTGAACGATAAGGAGCGGGAGCGGATAAGGCAGCTTGACAAAAAGGATATTATGGTGCCTGCATCATATATGGAGACTGCGCGGGAGATAATGTGCTGCGGGCATGATGTGGATGAAAAA
>JAFPYQ010000443.1 GCA_017394475.1 Oscillospiraceae bacterium
ACCTCGCCTTTTTCCTGCCCCTTTTCCACTATCTGCCGGTATTCGAGCTTTTCAAATGCCCAGTCATAAAGCTTGCGGTGGTCTTCATAGTGATCGTAGACCGTATTGCCGTCAGCATCGGTCTGGGGGGAGCCCAGGGTAACAAGGAGATAATTGATGCCGTCCTTTGAGCCCAGAGTGGTGAGATTTCGCCCGCATTCATCAAGAGTGCCTGTCTTGAAGCCCTTTACATAAGGGTAATACTCATAGCTGTCGGGATTTATCATGGAATTGGTATGATAGATATGTGCCCAGCCTTCACCGTGAACATTGGTGGGCTGCATCTGATAATCCACAGTACATGCTATCTTTGTGAGCTCGGGATAATTGTCGATGGCATACTTGACTATCTTTGCCATGTCATGAGCGTTGGTGAACTGGTTCCTGTCGTGCAGGCCGTGGGGGTTCATGAAGTGTGTCCCCGTGCAGCCTATCTCCAGAGCCTTGTCATTCATCATGGAAACAAAGTTCGGGATGCTCCCGTTCCCCACATTGTAGGCAAGTATGCCCGCGCTCTCACAGGCGGATTTGAGCAGCAGTGAATACAGTAGATCCTTCACCGTGGTGACCTCGCCCTTGGTTAGTCCAACTGCGGATGCTCCCATACCGTAAAGCTCGTCAAATACTATCTGCGGAGCCTCGTAGGTGGTGCTCTCCATCTCACCGGCGGGAACATGGTCAAATACCACCATGGCAGTCACTATCTTTGCAAGGGATGCGGGATACATCTTCACATCCGCGTTTTTCTCATATACTATGACATCCTTGTCAAGATTCATAAGAACTGCCGCCTTGGAGGATATGGAAAAATCTGGAGTAAAAGTTATGGCATCGGCTGCAGGGCAGCAGATGCATATACACGATAAAAATGTAACAATGCTTACTAATACAGCAGCAATGCGTTTTTGCATGGTCATTCACGCTCCCGTACAGTTATCAGAGTCCGGCTACAAGATATTTTATCGTTTTGCCCTCATTGGCAAACATTCTTTCATGCTCGGTTATCAGGTTGTCTTCGGGGTCCTCGGCATAAAGATCGCGGGTGATATACTTTATCTTATATCCGCATTCCTCAAAATACAGTACGGAATCCTCAAAAAGTCCGTCATCATCTGTCTTGAAGCGTATCTCCCCTGTTTCGGAAAGAAATGCCTTGTACTGTTCGAGCTGCCTCGGGTGGGTGAGACGGCGTTTCTTGTGCTTTTCCCTGCTCCAGGGATTACAGAAATTGATATATATCCTGTCCACCTTGTCAGCCTCGGAAAAGGCATCACTGATAAGGGACACATTCATCCTGAGAAGTATCACATTGTCATGGGTCTTGCCCACTGCACCGAACATGGTCTCTATATTGCGTCTTGCCACACCCAGCATATCCGCCTTTATATCGGCGGCGATAATATTCACATCGGGATATTTCAAGGAATGCTGAGCGGCGAATATCCCCTTTCCCGCACCCAGCTCCAGATACAGAGGCCTGTCCTTTACAGCAAAGGCATCATGCCACTTCCCCTTCATTGCATTTGCATCATCGATATAATAGGGGCATACCGCCAGTTCGGGGGCTGCCCATTTTTTCTTTCTTATCCTCATAACTATCCTCGTTTTTAAAAGACATTTTCACATCTACTATTATAATGCAATCAGCAAAAAAAGTCAATGGTTTTCCCACAATAAAAAAGCTTCCCCCGTTTTTATGTACAGGGAAAGCTTTCGTTTTCAGATGTGGGTACGGATCATCAGCCGCCGTTTCTTACAACATCTTCAAGTGCGCATCTCTTGGCAGCCTCTTCGTTGCAGTGCTTGAGGCACTCGCCGTTGGGATCGTACTCATGGATCTTAGCTATCATATCGCTCACAATCTGATCATATTCCTCATCGGACTGTGCATAGACTGCATTCCAGGAATAGGTCTTTATGCAGTCAGCCACCTGCTGCCATAATACCTTGAGCTCATCGCTCTGCTCTGTTTCGGAGTATGCTGTTGCGATGGAGGTCTTGTGAGGAACGCTGTTCATGTATTCCTGAGAATTGTAGAAGCCCGACCAGTTTCTCCAGTCAGCCAGTATCTCATACTCGGTGTCATGCCTTCTGGAGATCCAGTTCTCTGCGTTGTAGGTCTCGCCGTTGGAATCGGGGTTGGTAGCATCTCTTGTCCATGTGGTGTTGTTTACCTGGAAAGAACCGTCATTGTATGTTCCGCCGCCCCATTCTGCGGGCATCATGGTGTTCTTCTTGTCAGCCTGGCAGGTCTCGCCGAATTCGGTAAGGCAGGTGTGGCCTTCCTCATCATAGTACCAGCAGAGATCCTTGGGGCCGTACCAAGAGGTCATGCAGCCCTCGGGAGTAACGAGGTAGTTGATGATAGCCATGACCAGCTCGGGATACTCGGTGGATGCGCCTATTGTCCATATCCTGTTGCCCCCCATAACGTTCATGCCGTAGCAGAGAGGTGTTGCATCGGAAGGAACAACGGGATACATGCCCTTGCCCTCGTTCAG
>JAFPYQ010000444.1 GCA_017394475.1 Oscillospiraceae bacterium
CTCGTTGTCAAAGTCAATGATATCACTGCATTGCAGATATTGGTGGATGTTATTCGTGTACAGTTTCGTTTTCATTTTTTCTCCGCCTTTCTGGTTTTCGGTTTCCGTTCTGGCAGTTCGCTGAACATTTCCGATACCATTTTTTGTAATAATTCTCTATCATCAATTATCGTTACAGCCAGCATTTCCTTTGCACCATCATACGGCGGGCAACGCCATTATATAATAGCAATTATCAACTCTGGCAGTCTATGGCAGCATTCGCAATGATAAAATGTAAAGCTGTGTGATGTAGAATTCGGTTCATCAAAAACCCAAAGTACTGTATGGTTCGGAACAGTTGTATCGCTCATCATGAAACCGCATTTACAAGTTTTATGCATCACTGAAACCTCCTTTCCATGCTTCGTGATAACGGATTTCTTCCCACTTTGTACATTTTGACGAATGACATCCAATCTACGAAGTATCGAACCCTCTGTTATCCAATCTACGCACTAACCTCACTGCGCAGATTGGTTGTCAGGCGTTTTGAGTTCGTAGATGTTTTTCCAAATACAGTAAAAAGCCGGTTAGGGTTGACTTCGCAGATTGACTGTATAGCCGAAAACCGCCGTAAAATCGGCACTTTTACGCCTTGTCCCTTGACATCAAAACCACGCACTCAACATGAGCCGTACCGGGATAAAGATCCACTGCCGCAGCCTTTATGAGGGAATAACCATTTTCACAGAGGTATTTTATATCCCTTGCCCCTGTCTGAGGATTGCAGGATATCATGATCAGCTTTTCGGGGGATATCTTTATGATATTTTCCAGAGTGTCATTATCACAGCCTTTGCGCGGAGGGTCTGTGACTATTATATCCGGAGAAACACCCTTGTCCGAGAACATTTTCGCTGCCTTGCCTGCATCCGCACAGATAAAATCAGCCTCTATGCCATTTTCATGAGCATTTGCCTTTGCATTTTCTATGGCCTGCAGAACTATCTCTACCCCTGTCAGGTGACCAATGGAGCCAGCCATGGAAAGACCGATAGTCCCCGCGCCGCAGTACAGATCGATGAGTTCTTCATCACCGCGGGGAGCGGCATATTCAAGGGCTTTTGCATAGAGCCTTTCTGCCTGCGGTGTATTTACCTGATAGAATGAATGGAGCGAAAGGCGTATCTTTTTGCCGCACATGATATCGGTGATATGCTCCTCACCTGCAAGAAGCATGCTTTTATCCCCGAGTATCACATTGGTGCTGTCGGGGTTTATATTCAGCATCACCGACTTTATATCGGGAAATTTTCTGCATAGTTCTTCTGCTATGGAGCTCAGTCGGTCATTCTGTGCAGTTGCCACGAATGCGAGCATGATCTCGCCGCTGTGATGCCCTCTGCGCAGGAAGATGTGCCTCAGCAGACCCTTGTGCGTTTCCTCATTATAAGCGGTGAGCCTGTGGGCATTTATCAGCAGAAGGCACTCGGCTACTATCTCCGAAAAGATCTGCGGAAGGAGTCTGCAGTCCTCACATTCTATGCAGCGGTGACTGTGCGTGGCAAAAAAGCCCGCATACACCCTGCCGTCGGCTGTCTGTGAGAGTGGGAACTGAGCCTTGTTGCGGTATCTGTCGGTAGCATCATCATAAGCGCCTATAAACTCAAATCCCGGCAGCTCATCTACCCCGCTGACACGGTAGAAGGCATCTCTTACCGCCTTTTCCTTGATGCGGCATTCCTCATTATAAGAAATGTGCCTGAAAACACAGCCGCCGCATTTTGAGTATATGCCGCAGCCCCTGTCTTCACGCACATCAGAATATCCGATGAATTTGCTTATTATGCCATAGGCATAGCTTTTCTGCACCTTGACGATGCGACAGACGATCCTGTCACCAACAGCTGTGAGCGGTACGAATACTGCCATGCCGTTATATTTTCCGACGCCGCTGCCAAAGGAGTTCACATCCTCGATGTAAAGCTCTATCTCGTCATTTTTCTTTATCCCCGCAGGGGAGTTATATTTCTTTTTGCTCATAAATTTCCCGTTATGTTCATGATTATTGCAGTAAGGGCTATTGGGGCAGTCTCACAGCGGAGTATGCGCTCTCCGAGCCATATCTTGACTGCACCCTTTTCTGTCAGAGTCTCAGCCTCGGTCATTGAAAATCCGCCTTCTGAACCCGTCATGACCGATATATCCTTTGCGGATGCTATTTTTTCGGAAAGCTCCGGGAGCCTGTGGGAATCACCGCCCACATTCTCATAACACAGCAGGGGAAGGGATGAAGAACAGAAACGCTCTGCTGCCTTTTCAAAGGTGCTTTCAAATGCCACCTGGGGCACCAGCCCTCTGCCGCTCTGCTTTGCAGCTTCAAGGGCTATCTTTTTCAGCCTTGTGAGTTTTGATGTGCTCTTTTCTGCATCGCCGAATTTAGCCACACATCTTTCGCTTTCA
>JAFPYQ010000445.1 GCA_017394475.1 Oscillospiraceae bacterium
AGGCGGGCAGGATATCCTCGTTCACGTTCCAGCAGACATAGTAGGTGCCGATCTGGCCGGCGACCTTGTACTCGTCGGGATACTCGGCCTGCAGGGTGGCCATCTCATTGGTGGGAACATCGTCGATGAGCTGCCAGCTGCCGTTCTCGAAGTTTGTGAGCATATTGTTGGCATCATCGGAAAGATAGAAATTGATCTTATCCATCGTTATCTTGTCTGCATCAACATAGTTGGCATTCTTTTCGATGGTTATGACACTGTTGTGCTCCCAGCCTGTCATTTTGTATGCGCCGTTGGAAACGTATGTGGACGGGTCTGTAGCCCAGCTCTCGTTGGATACGACATCCTCGCGGACAGGGTAGTAGGACGGGAAGGCCAGCAGCTCGTTCCAGTAGGAAATAGCGTTGTTGAGCGTTACCTCAAGAGTCTTGTCATCCTTTGCGGTAACTGCAAGCTTTGCATTGGGGTCAACAAGATTGCCTGCATCATCCTCAGCCCACATATCCTCATAGCCCTTGACTATCTCGAGCATATAGCAATAGTCTGCAGCAAGTGCAGGGGATGCAGCTCTGTTCCACGCAAATACGAAGTCATTGGCGGTAACGTCCTTGCCGTCCGACCATTTTGCTCCGTCGCGGAGAGTATAGGTATAGGTGACAGAGCCGTCGGGATTCTCAACGCCCTCGGGGAGCTCTGTGGCAAGATCGGGTACGATCTCCATAGATCCCGATGATGACATATCCCACTTTGCAAGTCCCGAAAACAGGTGCGCGCAGAGGGTAGCTCCATCGACTGCAGAGTTGAGCGCAGGGTCAAGAGTTGCAGGCTCGGATGCCAGGCAGACATTTATCTCCTGAGCACCGCCCGATGATCCGCCCGACGCAGCGTTGCCGCCGGATGATGCAGTTCCTCCGCATCCTGTCGCAAGCATAGCGCAAGCAAGGCCTGCCGCAATGACTTTTTCATTCTTCATTCTGATTCCTCCATTTTATGTTCCGGTCTTCCTTAAACGAAGATCATCACATATTTACAGTATATGGCAAGCAGCGTAATGGCCGCTTGATATCTCTTTGAGCTCCGGCATGGATTCCGCACATTTCTGTGTGGCATGGGGGCATCTTGTCCTGAACGGACAGCCCGACGGAGCATTCAGGGGACTTGGTATATCACCCGAAAGCACGATGCGCTTATTTGCCCTTGCCTCCTTAGGATCGGGGACAGGTACAGCGGAAAGCAGCGAAACGCTGTAGGGATGCTGCGGATGATCGTATATCTCCTTGGCATCTGCCAGCTCTACCATCTTGCCCAGGTACATAACGCCTATGCGGTCGCTTATATGCCGCACCACCAACAGATCGTGAGCTATGAACAGATATGTGAGCCCAAGTTTTTCCTGCAGTTCATCGAACATATTTATGACCTGTGCCTGGATGGAAACATCCAGTGCGGAAACAGGCTCATCGCACACGATGAACTCGGGATCTATGGCAAGGGAACGGGCAATGCCTATCCTCTGCCTCTGGCCGCCCGAAAATTCATGGGCATAACGGGATGCATGTTCGGAATTGAGCCCTACATAGTTCATCAGTTCAAGAACACGCTCACGGCGCTGTTCCTGGCTTTTGTACATCTTGTGCACATCCAGGGGCTCTGCGATTATATCCGAAACGGTCATCCTGGGGTTCAGGGATGAATAGGGATCCTGGAAGACCATAGTAGCCTTCTTGCGGAACTCCTTGATATCATCCTTGGTTTTGACGGACTTTCCGTCATAGATTATCTCACCTGCTGTGGGCTTATAGAGATTGAGTATAGTTCTTCCGACAGTAGTCTTGCCGCATCCGCTCTCGCCCACAAGCCCCAGGGTCTCTCCCCTTTTAATGTCAAAGGACACATCATCGACAGCTTTGAGGGGCTTTGTCTTGAAAAATCCCACATTGATGTTGAAATACTCTTTCAGATGCTTTATCTCAACAAGATTTTCTGTTTTCTCACTCACTGCTGTCACCGCCCTTTTCCATCTTTTCCTTCACGTTCATCCAACAGGCTGCGGCATGGTCATCATTTATCTGCATCCGCTCAGCCCTTTCCCGCAGACATATCTTCATGGCATTGTCACAGCGGGGCGCAAAGGGGCAGCCCTTGGGCATATTCAGAAGGTCTATGGGCGTTCCGGTGATGGGCTCCAGCCGCTCCCCGTCATTGCTGGTAGTGGGGATGGAACGCAGCAGTCCCTTTGTGTACTCATGCCTGGGATTGTAAAATATCTCATCCGCAGTTCCCTGTTCACAGATAGAACCTGCGTACATTACTATGACCTCATCGCAGAGCTGTGCCACTACGCCCAGGTCATGGGTTATCATAATTATCGCCATGCCCAGCTCTTCCTGCAGTGACTTCATAAGGTCGAGTATCTGTGCCTGTATGGTCACATCAAGGGCTGTGGTGGGCTCATCGGCTATGAGTATATCGGGCTCACAGGCAAGTGCCATGGCTATCATAACGCGCTGTCGCATACCTCCCGAAAATTCATAGGGGTATTGCTTCATTCGCTTTTCGGGCTCATTCACATTGACGAGCTTGAGCATCTCTATGGCGCGCTCCTTCGCCTGCTGTTTGGTGCGCCCTGTGTGCAGGAGTATTGCCTCCATAAGCTGCTTGCCTATGGTATATGTGGGATTGAGGCAGGTCATGGGGTCTTGAAAGATTATGGATATGCGATTGCCGCGGATATCCTTCATACCCTTCTCGCCTATGCCTACAAGTTCCTTGTCATTGAATTTGATGGAGCCACTGACTATCTTACCTGTCCCTGCAAGTATCTGCATTATGGAATAGGCAGTTACTGATTTTCCCGAGCCCGATTCTCCGACGATGCCGAGCACCTTTCCCTTGTCGAGCTCGAACGAGACTCCGTTTACAGCCTTGACCTCTCCTGCATCGGTAAAGAACGATGTATGCAGGTCTTCTACTTTAAGCAGCATGATACACCCTCCTTACACATTGAGCTTCGGGTCAAAGGCATCACGCAGCCCGTCACCGAAAAGGTTCAGGGAAAGCACGATGAGAGATATGACCACTGCGGGGATAACAAGTCTGTACGGATACGATGAAAGGCCGTTGAGCGCCTCCGAGGCAAGGGAGCCAAGAGAGGGCATAGGTGCATTGACGCCGAGCCCCAGGAATGACAGGTAGCTCTCTGTGAATATGGCGCTGGGTATCTGGAGAGCTGTGGATATAACGATAACACTGAAACAGTTGGGGATAAGGTGCTTGGTGATTATCCATGTGCCCCTTGCTCCCCCCGCTTTTGATGCAAGGACATATTCCTGTTCCTTGAGGGAAAGTATCTGCCCTCTGATGAGCCTTGCCATCGATACCCAGTACAGAAGTCCGAATACGATGAACAAACTGATTATGTTGGAGCCTATCTTTTCAAAAACAGTCCCGTCCAGAGAGGATTCGAGCACCTGCTTCATGACGGATGCCAGCAGTATGACCATGAGCATATCGGGAAGGGAATAGATCATATCCACTATCCTCATTATGACAAGGTCCACCTTGCCGCCTGCATAGCCCGATATAGAGCCCACCGCAAGACCTATGATGAGCACTATTATGCTTGCAAAGAAACCTACCGCAAGGGATATCCTGGTGCCGTAGACAACGCGGATAAAATAGTCGCGTCCCTGGCTGTCGGTACCGAATATGTGGGGAGTTATCTTTTCCCCTGCTGCCATCTGGTCTATCTCCGACTTTCCATACTGGAAGGGTGCCAGATTGAGGAATGAATTATCCACCGGTTTTCCGGGCACCACGCCTAACATCTGGTCGTAGGAATAGGGCCAGAATATGGGTACAAATATGGCCGCAAGCGTGATGATCACTATAACGATAAAGCTGAACACAGCCACCTTGTTCTTTTTGAGCCGCTTTATGCCGTCCTTGAAGAAGGTAGAGGGCGGACGCATGGTGACCATGTATTCCTTTTCTTTTTCGGTAGCAGGGATGAAGTCATCAAGATCCACCTGCATACTGAAAGGTCTCTTATCCATGACTGTCCCTCCCTTATTCAAGCGTGATGCGAGGATCTACTATCTTATACAGTATATCGCTCACAAGGTTCATTACAACGATGAGCACCGCAAGGACTATGGTAGTACCCATCAGGAGAGGATAATCACGGCCTGTGATACTGCTGACGAATGCTCTGCCGATACCGGGCACTGCAAATATCTGCTCCACCACCAGAGAGCCTGTAACTATATAGGCAAGCATAGGGCCGAAATAGGTTATAACGGGGATAAGGGAATTTTTCATGGCATGGCCGAATATGATATTTGCCTTTGAAACGCCCTTCGCCTTGGCAGTACGGATATAATCCTGACCCAGTACATCGAGCATGGAGGAACGGGTGAGCCTTGTTATATATGCCATAGGGTAGAGAGAAAGAGTCACTATGGGAAGTATGAGGCCGTTCTTGGCTGCACCGTTGGCAGGGAACCAGCCCAGCTTTACCGCAAAAAGTGTGAGCAGCAGAGAACCCATGATAAAGGACGGCATGGACACGAATGCAGTAGTGAGCACCATAATTATGCGGTCTATCAGCTTATTCCTGCGCAGAGCTGCCAGAGAGCCGAGGACGATGCCCACAGCAAGTGCTATCACAGCGGCAATAAGGCCTATCTGTGCGGAGGTCTTCATACCATCACCGATGATGTCGATGACCATGCGCCCTCTCTGTTTGAGTGACGGACCGAAGTCGAACCTGCCCACTATTTCGCCCAGATATGTGAAATACTGTGTCATAAGCGGTTTATCCAGTCCGTATTTGGATTCCATAGCCTTTCTGACAGACTCGGATACTGCCTTTTCGCTGACAAAGGGTCCGCCGGGTATGGCGTGCATCACGAAAAATGTCACCGTTATGACCAGCCAGATGGTAAGAACGGCAAGCAGGAGCCTTTTGACTATATACATAAGGGTCTTTGTATTCATCCCTGTGCTCTCCTTGTATATCAAGTCATACAAAATTAACAAAACAACAATTGTATTATATCACAAAAAATACAAATTTGTCAAGCATAACCAATCTATTTCAGGCAGAAGGAACTATATCATATAAAACAGCTCATCTGCCCATCCTGTCTATCACCTTAATAAGCATGGCATTGACTATCGCCGCCGCCACATTGCTGCCGCCCTTTCTGCCGCGGACGGTTATCTGGGGCACACCATCCCCCATAATCATTTCCTTTGAGTCGATGACATTGACAAACCCCACGGGAGCTGCCACCACAAATGCGGGGGAATAACCGTTTGCGATGTGTTCGTGCAGCCGTATAAGGAAAGTCGGTGCGTTGCCGCTGACGAATATGACGGGTCTGTCCTCGGCAACAGCCTTATCCACCGCAGCACAGGCTCTTGTGGTGCCGTTTTTCAGAGCCGTTTCCGCCACATCCTTATCCGCCATGACGCCTATCACGAACCAGAGCTTCTCTCCCCGGAAATAGGTGCGGAGGCTCTCCGCCGTGGCGGCCATGCCATGGGGAATGTGGGAGCCGTCCAGACTGAAGATGGGCTCCCGGCGGAGCACCTCGAAGCGCCCGGGCCAGCGGACGGAGGCAAGGCCTTCCCGGATATGCTCCTCCGCGATGTTCCAGCCCCTGGTCCGCAGCAGCTCCGCCGCGGTGATGGCCAAGGCCGCGTTCCTGGGCTGGTAGGTCCCCGCCAGGGGAACGAAGAGATCCTGATATGCGCCGTAGTTGAAACGGCAGCCCTCCAGGCCGGGCCGCAGCTCCTGCAGCCGCGTGAGGTCCGCACGGACCAGGGGACAGCCCTTTTCGGCGCAGCGGGCTTCGATCACCGCCTCCGCTTCCTCGCCGCTGCCGTAGCTGGCGACGGCGCAGCCGGGCTTGATGATCCCGGCCTTCACCGCGGCGATCTCACCGGGCGTACTGCCCAGCACCCCGGTATGGTCCAGGCCGATGGCGCAGATGACCGCGGCCTCCGGGGCGGGGATGACGTTGGTGGCGTCCCATTCGCCCCCCATGCCCACCTCCAGCACGGCGATGTCGCAGCGCACATGGGCAAAATACCAGATGGCCAGGGCGGTCTCCACCTCAAACTGGGTGGGGGCGTCCTCCATAGCCTCCGCAATGGGAGCGATGACCCCGACGGCTTCCTCAAGATCCTCTTCGGAGATATACTCCCCGCAGACCTGTACCCGCTCGTTCCAGGTCACCACATAGTGGGAGGTATACAGACCGGTTTTATACCCGGCTTTGGTGAGGATGGAGGCGAGGCAGGCGCAGACGCTGCCCTTGCCGTTGGTTCCCGCCACATGGACAAAACGCAGCTGCTTCACCGGGTTCCCCAGGGCGTCCAGCAGGGCCTGGGTCCGGGCAAAGCCGGGCTTGAAGCCCTGGAAGCGTTCCTGGGAGAAGAATTCAAGCGGGGTCATGTCCATCGGGCTTCTCCTCCTTCCGCTCCTTCCAGAGCCCGGCGCGCTCAAACAGCCTGGAGCGGAACAGGAGCCAGGTCAGCACCGAGTCGATGGCGAAGGTGACGGCGAACTGGATGCTGCGGGTGGTAAGGAAATAGGTCAGGGTTGCGGAAAACCCCTCTGGCCGGGTATACACCGTGGCCAGGGACCAGCTCTGGTACAGGATGGAGCCGATCACCACCGGGGGAAGATATACCAGGGCGATGCGCCAGAGCTCCGTTTTCCGGAAAAGCAGGAAGCGGAGCAGGCCGGGCAGGACCCCATAGAGGATGGGGGGGACGCAGAAGAGCGGATTATAGCCGTAGCCGGAGAAGAGGCAGCCCACCAGGTCCGCCACGAAGCCCACGACGCCGCCCGCGATGGGGCCGAAGAGGACGCCGGCGAGATAGATGGGGATCGCCTCGATGGAAAAGCGGGTGAAGGCATTGGGCATGGGGATGATCAGACGGGCGAAGATCACGGAGAGGGCGGCAAGCATGGCGCATACCGCCAGGGTTTTCGGCTTTTTCAGCGTGGTCGCCCACTCGGAAACGGTCATCCGGGTATTCAAAACACATTCCTCCCAAAATAGCTGCGGACATCCCCCACCTGGTAGAGGGAACCGAAGATGCAGAGAATATCCTGTTTGTCTGCTTCCTGCAAAGCGGCCTCGATGGCCGCGGGGATGCTGTCAAAGGGCTGCACGGGGGTTCCGCTGTGATGCCGGATCACCTCTGCCAGCTCCTGGGCGCTGAGGGCCCGGTAGGAGGGGGGAGTCACGGCATAGAACTTCTCCGCATAGGGGGCGGCGATATCGATGCTGGCGGTATAGTCCTTATCCGCCAGGACGCCTACCACGATCCG
>JAFPYQ010000446.1 GCA_017394475.1 Oscillospiraceae bacterium
ATCGATGCGGTCGCCGTCAACAGCATCTGTGACATAGACCAGCAGCACCGTATAATCCCCGGAGGAGGTGGTGCAGACTATTCTGGTATCGCCCGTGCCTACCGCGGTGACAACACCGTCAGCCGATACCTTTGCCACGGATTTGTTGAGAGATCTGTATGTCACAGTGTCAACGCCGTCCGGAGATGAAAGGGTATACTTTATCTGATATGACTCATTGGTCATAAGGTCTATGCTTGTTCTTTCAAGCTCTATGGCAGGGGTCCTGCCCTCCGATGTGCCGCCTACATAAACGGTGAAGCGGTCGCGCAGCCCATGTGAGGTGGTGACCGAAATAACAGCCGTGCCTTCCCCTACCGCAGTCACGATACCATCATCGCCCACCGATACCACCAGATTGTCAGAGGAGGCATAGGTGAGATAATCGTCCGATTCCGCAGGCTCTATCCTTACGCCGATGCTGAAGGAATCTCCGACACCGATGGAGGTCTGGTAGCTGTATATGTCTATATCCGTGGCGGGTATGACAACTCCTGAGCCCTGTTTCACCTTGGTCTGGTCGGAAGGGTCTGTCACTGCCTGTGATGCAGAACCGTCATCGCCTGATATTCCTGATATATAATCGGCATACACCGAAGCGGGGTTAAATGTTTCGTTCTTTGCCTGGACAGCCGGGGCTGCAAAGGAAACGGTCAAGAGCATAGTCAATGCCCCTGCGGCTATTTTTCTAAGATCCATAATAAATAGTCACACCTCATACTCGTCTTTTCTTTATTCCAAAGCGCCGCTGAAAAATCGTGAAAGCGGCAGTCACCAGTCATTTCTGCAAATACTGATACCTATACAATTACTATTTTACTATATTTTTTGCGATATGTCAATCTTAAAATTCACACTCTTTTGTAACATACGCAACAAATAGCTGTAATAAAGGCTTTTTAGCCTGTAAAACTTTTTTTGGAAAAACTATTGCAATTATCTCCGAAATGTGGTATTATTATATGAGATATACTTTATTTGGAGGTTACTTATGATTACTGCCGGCGATTTCAGAAACGGTATGACCTTTGAGGAGGACGGAAACGTTCTTCAGATAGTTGAGTTCCAGCACGTTAAACCCGGAAAGGGCGCAGCGTTTGTAAGAACAAAGGTAAAGAATGTTATTACAGGATCTGTAGTTGAAAAGAGCTACAACCCTTCCGCTAAATTCCCCACTGCTTTCGTTGAAAGAAAGGATATGGAATATTCCTATTCTGACGGCGAGCTCTATTACTTCATGGATCCCGAGACCTATGAGCAGGTACCCATCAGCACTGCTGAGCTGGGCGACAGCTTCAAGTTCGTCAAGGAGCAGATGATCTGCAAGGTATGTTCCTACAAGGGCAAGGTATTTGCAGTAGAGCCCCCCAACTTCGTTGAGCTCCAGGTTACTCAGACCGATCCCGGTTTCAAGGGCGATACAGCTACAAACGCTACCAAGCCCGCTACTCTCGAGACAGGCGCTGAGATCAAGGTACCCCTGTTCATCAACGAAGGCGATATGATCCGTATCGATACAAGAACAGGCGAATACATGGAAAGAGCATAAGCAGCTTTCGGCTGCCTTTTCTCCGAAAGGATACAGTATGACAGATAATATGTCTTTGGCGCAGAAAACAGCATATCTTCAGGGTCTTATAAAAGGCAGGGGCGTGGATGATGAGATCACCGTCCTCATGGCAGATATCCTGGGCGAGATCGCTGTAAAGGTGGAAAGCCTCAATTACAGGGCAGAGAACGTCGAAAACAGGATGGATATGGTCGAGGATGAGATGACCGATGTAAGAGAGCTTACAGAGGATTATTTCAGCGATGCCTACGATGAAGATGACGATCCTCCGATCACCGAGTATGACTATGATGATGACAAGGCAGATGAGGATGATGAGGGCATTTATGAGATAACCTGCCCTTCCTGCGGTGAAAAGCTGTACCTCTCCGATGACGAGATCGAGGAGGGGACTATTGGCTGCCCGCTCTGCGGAGAGCCGCTTGACCTCATACTTGACGATGAAGGCAGCGATAACGCTGACGGTGATAAATAAGCATTACTGCTTTACAATTTAATAG
>JAFPYQ010000447.1 GCA_017394475.1 Oscillospiraceae bacterium
AGACTCAATGATATCAGCAGAACAATGCTGCCTGTTCTTGTCCCGGCGCTCCTTACAGGATGCCTGGGGATAAACGATATTACTCCTGCTGTGCAGCCGCAGGAAGCATCCTTTGATACTTTGCCTTTAGAGGCAACAGTTCTGCCCGAAGAAACAGATATGACCACCACTGTGACCGAGATCACGACAGAGCCCGTGGTCAATGACGATCCGGGCAGTGCGCCCCGCATACAGGAGACCGACGACACTGAGGAGACCGAAGAAGCTCCTGTATCACCTTCCGACCCCATGGAGATCGTGTATCAGCTTTTCGATGCAGAAGAGGAAACATCCGAGGTGACCATCCCCTCCGAGGAGACCATAGACAATATGGCATCCGTGGATAAATCCTCTGATGCGGGCATCGACGGCCTTTCAGATGATCTCACGGAGACGGATGAAGGCGGGCTTGTCGATGAGGAACCCGCAGAGACCGCCGCAGAGACCGAGGACGAGGAAACTTCGGGCGGCGAGAGCGGCTCCGAAACGTATGAAGAAAGTATTGAGGGCAATAAGATAGTGATATATGCCGATAAGGTCTATATCTATGAATCAGAGAGCGATATCACCGATACCGATACTCATGGCTATTTCTTTGCAGGCATAGTGGCCGAGTGTACCGATGACCCGCAGCAGAACTTTTCATCGAGCTTTGCACCTGTGGGCACGAATATCTATTATCCCGATATTTCCGATACAGGCGTTATCGCACTAACCACCGAGGATAAGGTCATCCTCCTCAGATCCGAACAATAACTGTCCCAGACGGTACGGTCTATGCCGTACCGTTTATCTGCATTATGATGTACAGATTTCATATACCCGATTTTATGCGCCATTTCAGGCTGAATATGATCCTTGCGGATTATATGAAAAAATTCCCCGAGCGTTTCCGTGATGGGGTCACCATCGCATCTGTGTACGGTGCATTCCCGAATATGCTGTGGAACGGCGGCAGATACCTTGCAGGCCGCTTTGATCCTCGCATCATGCCCGAGGTGCTTAAAGCCTTCAACAGCAGGGGGATCGCCTGCCGCTTCACCCTGACAAATCCGATGATAGAGGAAAAGCACCTTTCCGACCCCTTCTGCAATGCGGTGATGAAGGCGGCGGACAACGGCATGAACGAAGCCATAGTGTTCTCTCCGCTGCTCGAGGAGCATCTGCGGAAGAATTTCCCGTCCATGAAGCTCACATCCTCTACCTGTAAGGAGATAAGGAACAGGGATGCTCTGTTGAATGAGCTTGAAAAGGACTATTCTCTGGTGGTGCTGGATTATAATTTCAATAATGATTTTGAGCTGCTGGAGAACCTTCCCCATAAGGAGAAGTGCGAGCTGCTGATAGACCCGTGCTGCAGCCCTGCCTGCGAGAGGAGGGGAGAGCATTACCGCTCAATAGGCAGATCACAGATAAAGAATACCGAGTCCATCGCAAAGACCCATCGTCCCTGTGACCCGGAGGATTTCCGCTGTCCCGCCATGCTAAAGACTCTCTATCAGACCACAGACTCCCCGCTGCATATCTCCCCGGAGCTCATATACGGGAAATATACGGAAATGGGCTATTCCAACTTCAAGATAGAGGGGCGCAGCGTACCGGATATAAATGTGCTGGAAAACTATGTCTACTATATGGTGCGGCCGGAATACAAGGACGCAGCAAGGCTTGAAATGTTGCTGAGGCTCACCGGAAAGATAAAGTATTTTGAATAGTCGGTGCGGCAAGGGCACGAAGATGTTTGATGTGCCAATACCGAACACTGTTGAGACAGATTGTGCCCAAAACATAGAATGACAGACAGGAAAACGATGCCGGATGCTGTATGGCTCTATACAAGTCTCGGCTATCACAGGATAAACAACTACCCTCCATATGATACATTGGATGGTGCGATATGTCTGGCAAAGGAAATCAGTGATCTGTCGTGTGAAAACACTTACTATGAGGGTACGGACACTGTCCTTAGTGTCAGACAAGGTTTGCAGCCACATGAAAGTGACCGGGTCGCAAAATGAACGTACAGCAGGCAAAAACCAACGAAGAGGGTGCGGGCATTGTCCGCACCCTTGACATATATGACGATTTGTGGTAGAATGATAAAAAAGTCCTTATAAGGAAAAGGTGAAAGTATGAATATTTGGCATGATATAGATCCGGACAGGATCACAAAGGAAGATTTTTTCGCTGTCATCGAGATACCGAAAGGCAGCAAGATGAAGTATGAGCTGGATAAGGATACAGGCCTGCTGAGGCTGGACAGGGTGCTGTATACCTCCACTATATATCCCTCCAACTATGGGTTCATCCCCCGTACCTATGCCGAGGACGGCGACCCGCTGGATGTGCTGGTGCTGTGCTCAGAGCCTATCAATTCTCTTGCCCTTGTGAACTGCTATCCCATCGGAGTAATATCCATGCTCGACAACGGCGCCAAGGATGACAAGATAATCGCCATACCTTTCGACGACCCCACCTATAACACCTATACAGACATATCCGAGCTCCCTCAGCATATATTCGAGGAAATGAGCCACTTTTTCAGCATTTATAAGCAGCTTGAAGGCAAGGAGACCGTCATCGACGAGATCCAGCACCGCAATACCGCCCTTGAGATAATCGACCGCTGCATTGAGAGGTATATCCAGTATTTCTGCAAGGCAAAGAGGTCATGATCTGAAAACCATATGATGAACTTTACAGAATTGTACTCTGTGGCAGAAGCAGAGCGCAAAAACGCCTATGCACCATACTCGGGATTCAAAGTGGGTGCCGCACTCATCGCCGCCAACGAAAAGGGCGAGGAAAAGCTGTTCACGGGCTGCAATGTGGAGAACTCCTCCTACGGGGCATGTATCTGTGCGGAGAGAACAGCCGCTGTCAAGGCGGTCAGCGAAGGATATATGAAGTTCCGCAGTGTAGCTGTGGCAGGGGGGACGGATAAGCCCCGTGACAATGTGATGCCCTGCGGGATATGCAGGCAGTTTCTTTCGGAATTTGCATCGGATGATATGAGCGTCACTCTTAAAAACGGTGATTCCGTCGTAGTATGGGGCTTTCGTGAGCTTTTTGCCGAACCTTTCACACTGAAATGAAAAATAAAAGAATCGTCCTGCTGGATACCCTCAGGGGCGTATCCATGCTGTATGTGATGCTCTATCACATCATGTACGACCTGAGATTCATATACAGTCAGGCAACACCCGCTTTCATAACTCCGGGGAATGCCTTTTTTGAAATACTGCACGGCATATTCCTGACCATCCTGTTTTCCGTATCAGGAGTGTGCTCCACCCTTTCTAGGAACTCGCTGAAAAGGGGAGCACTGCTGTATATCGCAGGCTACCTCATAACCATAGGTACGGAACTGTTCATGCCCTCGGAGCTGATAGTCTTCGGTGTTCTGAGCTGCTTTGGAGCTTGCATGGTCATAACCGCACTGGCAGAGCCGCTGATAAAAAAAGCAGGGGATAAGAGCGTGTATTTTTCCGCTGTGTTTTTGCTTTTGGCCTTTGTTTTCAGAGATATGGCATACGGCAGGATAGACCTGGTGTTCACAAGGATAGATATACCCGTTCTGCCGTTCAGATGGCTGTATCCGCTGGGACTCAGAGGAGCTGACTTCGCAAGCTCCGATTATTTCCCGCTGATACCGTTCCTATTTCTGTTTCTGGCAGGACGGTGTGCCGCAAAGCAAGTGACGGAACTGGCGCAGAAGGCGGAGATGAAGCCCGGTGTGGTGGAATTCATCGGGAAACATTCTCTGATATTCTATCTTGCTCATCAGCCGCTTATCCTGCTGGTACTGGAGATCATATTCATGTCTGGAGGACTTTCGTGAACATAGTTATCCTCACCGTGGGCTCTCTTAAGGAGAAGTGGGAGAAGGCCGCCTTTGATGAGTACACAAAGCGCATAAGCGGGTATTCTGCGGTAAATTCCGTGGAGATACAGGAGACAAGGCTGTCTGATCATCCATCGGAGAAGGAGATTGCCAATGCCCTTGATGCGGAAGGCAAAGCCATACTTTCCCGCATCCCGAAAAATGCCGCTGTAATAGCATTATGCATCGAAGGAAAAAAGCTTTCATCGGAAAAGTTTGCAAAGTGCATATCAGACCACTGCCTCAACGGGAAAAGTACGATATGCTTTATCATAGGCTCATCCTTCGGGCTTTCTGACAATGTGAAGAACTCTGCCGACCTGAAGCTCTCCATGTCGGATATGACCTTTCCTCACCGCCTTGCAAGGATAATGGCAGCTGAACAGATATACCGTGCCTTGTCCATACTGAACAACTCCAGATATCACAAATAAGCTCGATACAGGCTGACAACGCTTTATATCCCGATGATTCTCCCTTAGTATTTTTTGATTCGATCTGTTCAACAGATCAAACACTTGTTCGTTTTGCTAAAAACACAGACACTTGTACGGGCAGGTCAGGAAAGGCGTACAACGAAGAAGATGCAAAGACCCGCCGCATACAAAACTACTCTTGAATATGGATGCTTACAGGATACTCGGCGTGCAGAGCGATGCATCTCCTGAGGAGATAAAGAAGCGCTACAGACAACTGGTGAAACAGTATCACCCCGATCTGCATCCCGATGATGAAGAGGCAGCCCGTAAGATGAGCGAGATAAACGCCGCTTATGAGGCTATACGTTCTGGAGCAGCAGTCAACAGCGCTCCGTCCGGAACTTATACGAAAGACGGCGTCACCTATCAGTATCAGTACGAGGATATTTCCGACATCCTGCGTGAGATGTTCGGCATGAAGGGCGTACAGGGTGACATGGGCAATTACGCCTTCCTGGAGATGTATATCAGGGAGGGGAATTACCGCACCGCCGCAAGGCTCCTGGACACCATGCCCCGCAACGATGCCAGATGGTACTACTATGCCGCTCATGTGCTGCGGTGGTCGGGTGATTACGAAAAGGCCATATCCTACGCCAAGACCGCTTCGGTAATGGATCCGCTGAAATTTGAATACACCCTTTTCGCAGAACAGCTTGAGATAGAATATGATACGGCTGTCACCGCAAAGGACCGCTCACGGTTCTGGGTGCGCTTTATCGCAGTGTTGCTGGCTGTGATGTTCATAGTGTTTATACTTATGCATCTTTATTAATGGGCGTAAAAAGGACACAACCATCCAGCTTATCTGCCGGCAAAAAGTCCTGTACGGAATGAAAAGCATCATCCTGCAAAGAAAAGGAACATAAAACCGAGTTACAGCCGTAAAAAGATCCCCCTGCTCAATTAACGGGCAGGGGGTCATATCATTTATCACAGGGATTGATCTTGCATATCCTCATCCGCTTGTCGGAAGTGATGTCGCGGTCTATGGCTATGATTATCATATTGTCAGCGTAGGAGCTCATTTCCTCCGGGTAGCTCTTGTCAAGTGCCTTCTCCTTGTCGTCCCTCAATTCGATGAATATGGCAGGCATGGGCATATTGGGCTTGGGGATGTAGGCAATGTCCGATCTGCCATCCTCCGAGCATGAACTGTCCTGCAGATCAAAGACGCTGCGGGCACTGAACAGAGCCTGCTTTACCACATTGTGCAGGGCGTTCTCGCTGTATGAGCTGATGCCGGGGTTCTCATCCTGTATCTTCTCTATCTGCTGTGCCACTGCCTCCTCGTTCATATCGAGGATGTCATCGAGGAGCTTCTGGCTCTCCATGACGCGGCGTATGGCCTCCTTGTTGGGAGTTCTGCGGATGGCTCTGAGGAAGATGCCCTCAATGTAGGAATTGGGTATGCGGGCGGTCTTTGTGGTGGGGTCGTAGGCCAGGTATCCGAAGTGTACCAGCAGAAGAAGTATATCATTCTTGTTGCGGATATTGTCGGAATCATTGAGAAAACGGGACGTATCCACAGATACCTCACCGCCGCCGGTGAGGACCGTCACAGCCCTTATGAGCCCGTCTATATCGTAGTTTATCAGCTCGATGAGAGCCGAAACGTTGAATGTGTAGTTGGCACCTTTGTTCTTTATCTTCCGCATCACCTGGGAGGGGGAATAGTAGGAAGCCTTGTCTGACGGGAGATAGCCTGCGCAGGTGTCCCTTACCTCGTCGATATCGGTGCCGCTTTTATCGCACAGTACCTTCACATCGTTTTCGGTAAAGCACATTATGTCAGCAGCCTTTCCCGGGTCTGTCATGGTGTATTCTTTCAGCCCGTCAAGTGCGTGCTCGGAGCCTATCCTCTTGAAGGGGATTATGCCCGTCATGTACACTGCGGAAAAGAAGGGCGTGCCGTCATGACCGGTCATCAGGTGGCGAAGGAATTCGATGTATTCCTTCTGCAGCAGGTGGGTCTCCCTTACAGGTGCATCCCATTCATCTATGATGAGTATCAGTTTCATGTCGGACTTTTGAATGACGTTCTTCATCAGCGAACTGATATCATTCTCTGTGCCGTCAACGGAAAATGCGGCGGAAATCTCGCTGCACAGCTCTTTCGTGAGGAATCTTACCACATCGTAGTAATTGTGAGTTGCGGCTTTGAGGCTCACCATATCTATATACACCACGTGACAGGAATTGAGATATTTCCCGTATGACTCTTCGGATGCAGCGGCAAGGCCCTTGAACAGCCCGTCCGAATCGCAGGTGCAGTCATAGTATGCGCAGAGCATCTGCGCCGAAAGAGTCTTCCCGAACCCCTGTGGGCGGCAGATACAGGTAACGCGCTGTTTTGTGTCTATGGTATCATTGATAAGGGCAATGAGACCAGATCTGTCTGTATAATCTGCTGCAGGAAAGCTTTTGAACCCGGTGTTTCCCGGATCGAGATATGTCCCCATAAGATCACCGCCAAAGATGTAGTTTACACGCCGAAGAGATGCCATTCAGTGACCCACCTCGTTTATGGGGTTACAGGGGTCACAGATACCGATTATGAATATAACTATAATTTATTGTAACATACTTTCAGAAATTTTTCAAGGGGGATGAAAAAAATACCGCATTTTTTGATATTGTGATATATTACAAAATTCATCCTGTATAGCCTGTGTAATTTGGCTATTGCGGTCGAAAATGGCATAAGGTTATTGAAAAATCCTATGAAATGTAGTATAATTAAACGGAATATGTATCGATAGAAAACAAATTCACACATCTGTGTGGGTCATGAAGAATCGTGAAGAAAAGGTATCTAATGGAAGAGCGTAAGGATAACAGAAGAAAAGGACAGGGCAGAGATCGTGGCTTCGGCAACAGGGATCCCCGTTCCCGTTATGATAGAGACAACAGGAAAAAGGATGACAGGAGCTTCGGCAGCAGGCAGGAAATCGCTGAAAAGCCTCTGCTTCCCGAAGATATGATAATCGGGAGAAATCCCGTGACAGAGGCGCTGAAGGCTCACAAGCCCATAGATGCCCTCTATGTGAACCGTGGTGCAGGCGGCTCCATCGGCGTTATAATACGCCTTGCAAAGGATAATGACATAGTGGTTAAGGAGTCCGATGAGCGCACCCTTTCAAGAATGTGCGGCGGTGCATCCCATCAGGGCGTTATCGCGCTGTGTGCCTGTGCAGAATATGCGGATGTGGAGGATATACTGAAAGCCTCCGCGGAAAAGGGGACCAAGCCCTTTATCATCATCTGCGATGGGATAGAGGATCCTCACAATCTCGGCGCAATAATAAGAACGGCGGAGGCTGCAGGTGCGGACGGCATCATAATCCCCAAAAGGCACAGCGCTGGCCTCAGCTCCACGGTATACAAGACCTCTGCAGGTGCTGCGGGAGTTTTCCCTGTGGCAAGGGTGTCAAATATCGTACAATGCATCGAGGAATTAAAAGAAAAGGGTATATGGATATACGGTACCCAGATGGATGCGCCCTCCTACACTCAGTGTGACCTTACGGGAGCGGCAGCACTTGTCATCGGCTCCGAGGGTTTCGGTATGAGCAGGCTCGTCCGCGAAAAGTGCGATTACCTCGTAAGTCTGCCCATGAACGGCAAGATCAATTCCCTCAATGCTTCGGTGGCAGCGGGTATATTCATGTATGAAACGGTAAGGCAGCGTTGCTGTAAGTGATCAGTGTTCGGTCATAGTGGTCAGTTATCAGGATCATTGATTGACCGCTGATAACTGCGAAGACCACTCCCAAAAACTAACTAAAGGATATTAATATGTCTGATAGAGATAGGAATATTTCCCTCGACGATATACTGGACAGCTATGATGCTGTGCAGAACTATGAAGAGTCGGGGCTTTCGGAATTTTTTGAAACGGACGATGCCCAGCTTGTCATGAA
>JAFPYQ010000448.1 GCA_017394475.1 Oscillospiraceae bacterium
ACAGTATTCGTGACTTTACTCCCGATGTCAAGTATATCTACATCTACAAGATACTTGAAGACGGCTGCCATGTGGTATTTGACCTTGATACCGATGATCTCCCGGGGGAGGATCCCGGGACGGTGGTGCCCTTTGATGAGTCCTTCGGCGATTATATACCCATGCTCCTTGCAGGCGAGAAGATAGATCCCATCGTATCCGATGATACCTACGGATGGCTGCTCACGGTCTATGAACCTGTGTATGATTCACAGGGAAAATGTGTGTGCTATGCGGCAGCGGATGTTTCCATGGATCGACTGCGCCTTAATGAACGCAGCTTTTTCACAGAGATGATATCCCTGTTCCTGGGTTTTTTCATACTGATACTGGCCTTTGTGTGGCAGATGGTGGAATACAACATCGTCCTGCCCGTCAACACTATGGCTCACCGTGCCGACGGATTTGCATTCAGCGGTGAATTCACCGAGGAGAACGTTGAGAAGATACGCAGCCTTGACATACACACGGGTGATGAGATCGAGAACCTGTATCGTTCGATACTCAAAATGTCCGAGGATACTGTCAGCTATGTAAATGACATAAACGAGAAGAACGAGACCATATCAAAAATGCAGCGGGCACTTATCATACTCTTTGCGGATATGGTGGAGAGCAGGGACAAGAACACGGGCGATCATGTCCGAAAGACGGCTGCCTATGTGGAGATACTTCTGAATGAGATGAGGGAGATGGGCATCTATTCCGAAAAGCTGACGGATCAGTATATCCAGAACGTTGTTGATTCCGCCCCGCTGCACGATGTGGGCAAGATAGTCATTCCCGATGCCATCCTCAACAAGCCCGGAAAGCTCACCGATGAGGAATTTGAGATAATGAAGGGGCACACCACAGCGGGACGTGATATAATAGCGAGGGTAATAAACAGCGTGCCCGATTCCGCATATCTGTACGAAACAAAGAACCTTGCCATGTATCATCATGAGAAATGGAACGGCAAGGGCTATCCCTCGGGGCTTTCGGGCGAGGATATACCTCTGTCGGCGCGAGTTATGGCTGTTGCGGATGTAATGGATGCTCTTGTTTCCCGCAGGAGCTACAAGGAGCCCTTCACCTTTGAAAAGGCATGTGAGATCATACTCGAAGGCAGGGGGACACACTTTGACCCGCAGATAATAGATGCCTTCGTAAGTGCAAAGGATAAGATAAGGGAGGTCATGGAAAGCTTCAACAGCCGTGATGCCTGAATCCCATGAACGTGACATATAGCCGTGGTCACAGGATATATCGCCACGGCAATGACCTTTCTGCAATGCTGTAAAATGATCCCCCGCCCGGGTACCACACGGTATCGGGCGGGGGATATGTCATTGATCCTGCATGAAGAAATCCTCATCAAAATTAAGCTGTGATACAGCGGATGGGAACAGAGTGGTCTGCTTCGGGTCCGGAGGGTCGGCAGGCGCTGCGGCAGGGGCAGGGGCTTCGCCTTCCACATCAAAGAACGCAAGCTGTGACATCTCATTCTCGATGGTCTCGGCAAGCTCGGGAAGGGTGAGCTGCCCGTCGCTCAGCTCTGAATATCTGCGGCTCACGTTCTCCTGTGCTTCTTCCGACCGTACAGGCTGCACAGCGGGTCTTTCTCTCCTCTTTCCCCTGTTGACGGCTATGCCGCACTTTTCCACCTTGTCTATTATCTCCCGACAGTCATTATCCGAAAGGAACATTATCAGAAGATTGCCGCCTAAAGCATTGAGGGTCACAACATTGAATGCGGTGTACTTTGAGAACGGCATGGATATATATGTGATGTGCTGGACAGCATCAAAGCGCATTATCCTGTATGTCCTGGAAAAAAGTCCGGAATATGAGACTATGCGGTTGTCATACAGCACATAGCGGAACCGCTGATACCACTGGGGCAGTATCACGATTATGAAAACAAGGTACACCACCGCGGTTATGAGCATTATGGTCTGTATCACGCGGACGGGCAGGGATGTGACAGGCGTCATATCAGGCAGGTATTTCGGGAACTTGTCCTTGATATACAGCCTGAGTATATTGAGCAGTACCAGTGCTGCCACAGTGAGCACTAACCCCGCAAGGGAGATGAACTTGCGCCCTTTTTTGTCGGAATAGTATGTTTTCAAAAAGAACCTCCGGTATACGGGGAGCTGCCCCGTTTATCTTTTGTTCC
>JAFPYQ010000449.1 GCA_017394475.1 Oscillospiraceae bacterium
AAAATACCTTTCGATGTATGTATAATAGCACAGGAAGAATTTTACAAAAAGAAAACGCAACTATTAAAATGACATTTTATAGTTCACATTAAATTTACAATCTCTATATTGACATCCCCGTACCGATATGCTAAAATTATACTTTGTGATAGCACTACTGTCCGAAGGATTGTGATGGGCTGCTGTCCATAACATACTTTAGGATAATGGAGGTGTTACACCATGAGAGAGGGAATCCATCCCAACTATCAGGAGACCACGATCACCTGTGCTTGCGGCAACGTTATAAAGACACGTTCCACAAAGTCCGACATCAGAGTCGAGATCTGTGCAAAGTGCCATCCTTTCTACACCGGTAAGCAGAAGCTCGTTGATACAGGCGGACGCGTTGATCGTTTCAAGAAGCGTTTCGGTCTCGAAAACAAGTAATTACCGAAAGAACCGGCTCATGTCGGTTCTTTTTTTCATAAATGTACATAAAGGCAGGAAGAAAATGAAAGTTTCAGAGATTTATTCCGTGATAGACCGTTTTGCACCGTTTTCATCCCAGGAAAGCTGGGACAATTCGGGACTCATCTGCGGCAGCAGAGATGCTGAAGTGACCAAGGTGCTCACCGCCCTCGATATTACGCGGGAGGTCATCGAGGAGGCTCGTTCCATCGGTGCAGAACTCATCATCGCCCACCATCCCATCATCTTTCATCCCCTGAAAATGATAGACACCTCGGAGGATGCGGAAAACCCCTCATATCTGTTGATAAAGTACGGCATAGCAGCTATATGCTCCCATACCCCCACAGATATGGCACAAACCGGCATGAATGACAGGCTTTTCAGACTGCTTTCGGATACTTTGGGACTGGAGAGCGGATACTCGCCCCTTGAAGACTGCGGCAGCGGGCTCATGATCGGAAGGGTGTACAAGCTGAAAAGGGAGCTCTCTCCGGAAGATATGTCTGCACGGCTCAGACCCGCTCTCGGTTGTAAGGTGCTTCGCTATCACAACGGCGGCAAACCGATAAATACCGTCGCTATAAGCTCGGGTTCGGGCAACAGCTTTATCATCACGACACAGGAGCGTGGAGCGGATGCCCTCATATCCGGTGATATAAACCACGCATCGTTCATATCTGCACAGAATATGCACCTTTCCGTCTTTGACTGCGGACACTTCTACACGGAGCTGATATTCTGTGAGATCGTTGCAGACTGGCTTGCCGATGCACCAATAGAAGTTGTAAAGGCAAATACCTGTACAGACCCTGTATCGTATGTGATATAGCACAAAAGCCTTGTTCAATCCACAGAACAAGGCTTTTCTCATTTCATTCCAAGTATTATTTTTTCCGCATCCTCCGCACTCTCGCCCATAAGGAAATACGCCGTATCGCCGACAGTCCCCACAATGGAACGCTCGGCGATCTTTTTGTCCTCAGGATAGAGAGAATCGCGGTCTATGGCCTTTTCGCGCCGCTGTTCAAGAAGATCATACGCGCTCCGTACATCATCGGTCTTGATGAGGATTATCTCGCTCCTCACCGCAGAAGCGGGGCACTGCATAACCAAGATGTCCTCAAACTGCGATGTATCCTCAATGAGGAACCGCGTGGAAAGGATATAATCATCGGTTATCATATCCATCTGCGGCCATTCTGAATTGACGATTATCTCATCATACATACGGTGTATGTCCATGGATCTGCTGCTCCCACAAGATGTAAAGGCAATAGCCATTACAAGAGTGAGAATCTGTATTATCCGGTGCAGCGATACCTTATCACCTTTCATCATCTTCATCAGCTCTGTCTAAGGGGTCTTCGTCATTTTCCGTGTTTTCGACAGTCTCATCCTCTGCAGCGGTCTCACTGTATATATCGGCAGTATAGCCGCTCTTTTTCTTCTCATCCCTCTCCGGATGATCCCTAATATAGGAAAAGCCCATATCAAAAAGTGCAGTGCACTCACGCCAGCGTATCTCGGAAGTCTCGCTCCCAAGGCAAACTATGATGAGCTCATGACCAAAACGGTTGGCAGTAGCCACCACGCAATAGCCCGATTTATCGGTCATACCCGTTTTAAGACCTGTTGCATAGGTATAATAGTATTCACTGTCCTCATCTATGAGCTTGTTGGAGTTGTACCATTCGATGGATTCACCGGTGGCAAACTCATCATAAACATAGGATTTGGAGCCCGTTTCCGCCACTTCGGGAAATTCCCGGGAATACAGCACAAGGCGTATCATATCTGCCGCGGTGGTGTAGTGGTCATCGTCATGGAAGCCGTCGGGACAGGTGAAGTGCGTGTTCTTGCACCCCAGCTCCGTTGCCTTTTCGTTCATCTTATCAACGAATGTATTCACTGACTCCAGCACGGATATCCGATCCTTGTCCGCTATGATCTTACCCGTTACCGCCGCCGCGCAGTATGCCGCATCATTGCCCGATGGGAGCATGATGGCTTCGAGGATCTGTTGGCGGGTGAGCTCAGCATCCCCTATATTCGCCAGTGATGAACCTTCTTCGAGCATGAGCTGCTCATCGCCTGCGGTGAATATGGTGTTCTCCGGAGCGTATTCCATCAGCAGCGCGGAGGTGATTATCTTGGTGGTGCTGGCAGGGTATGCCTTTTCAGCCGAGTTCTTGGCAAAGAGCACTTCTTCCCCTTCAACATCGTACATGATAAAATACGGGGTCTGGATATCCGCCTCGAGAGGGTAGCTGTCTTTGGGTTCGAGTATCTTATCTACACGCGCCAGTTCTTCCAGCTTCTGCTCGTTTTTCTTTTCACTGAGGGTAGGAAGCGGCTCCAGCTTCGTGTAGTTCTTTTCCACTGTTTCGATATGGATATTGCTACGCGCCTGGGAGATAAGCGATGCCACGACCCATATCACGATGCCGAACACCGCCAGAAGGAATATGATGGAGATCCAGCCTATTATCTTGCTTCGGCGCAGCGCAGCCTGTTTATTGTTTCTTTTTTGTGTTTGTGCCATTTTTGCTTGGTGTGACCTTTAAGTAAATCTGGTTTTCTCCTATGAATGAGCCGTTTGAATCTATGGTATAGTGCAGGTAGATATCCCCGCCTTTATCGGACAGGTTATCCTGTATGGTATGGGCAAACACACCCAAGCTCAGATTGCCGTACTCTGTGTTGTAGTCACAGTTAGTGCGCTTGTCCCGCTCCATAGTGATGTTCTGGGTCACATCCCCCGTTCTCACCATGCGGGCATAGTTGCCGTTTATGCAGATAAGCTCGGACATGGAGCCCGGGAAGCCTGTGAGGCCGCTGTCCTTATAGGAAAGCTTCCAGCCCTTCTTGCCCATTCTCTCCGTGGGGGACATCTCACCGTTGGTAAAGAATTCCATCACCTCGGGCAGAAGTCCGCCGTTATTCTGAACGCTCTTAAGATTTATATCTACCTTGATAGGAAAGTCATTGCTCTCTTTCATGTTTTAACAAGCTCCTCGATGGTGATCCTGTCCACTGTCCCGTCAAATCCGTTGCCGAAAAACAGTGCTGCATTTTCTCTGAATTTTTCCGCGCTGTCACTGGTATAACAGGATATCCTGCCGTGACCGCCCCTGCCGCTTTGCATGGAGCCTTCTATTATGAGTCTTTTTGCATATCTTGCAGCAGCCGCTCCCGATGATATGAGCTTCACATCTCCCAACATATCGGCTATTGCATCCGCCAGATGAGGATAGTGAGTACACCCCATGATCAGCACATCCGCTCCCGAAGCCTTTATCGGCTCCAGATAGCGCCTCACGATCTCCTTTACAACTATATCGTTCTTATCGGTAAATCCGTTCTCCACCAGCGGGACGAACAGCGGACACGCCTGAGAATACACCTTTATATCGGGGGATATCCTCTTTATCGATGCCTCATAAGCCCCGGATGCGA
>JAFPYQ010000450.1 GCA_017394475.1 Oscillospiraceae bacterium
AACATATCCAGTAGAAACCGAGACCTGCAACGGTCTCAAGGCTTATGAAGAAGGACATTATGGGGAAAAGATAGAACATGAGGTTCATGCCGCCCATCTGTGCGGATGCCTCGGGGTTCATCTTCTTCTGCTTGATATTCGAGTATATGGTGGTGGCGAGCTGTGTGAGAGCTGCGATAACGGGGATGAGTATCAGTCCGATGCTAACTGCATCGAATTTGAATCCATCGGTTATAACTGTTTTGGGTATAGTGCCCAGGTCTATGAAGCCCAGCAGCTTGTTGTCAAAATTGGCGATGCTGCTTACTACATTGCTTGAGATGCCGCCGTTGACATAAAAGGAAGGATCCTGCTGTACAGACTGTACGAGGTAGAGCTCGGGACGAGCGTCAAAGCTGCGGTTGCCTTCAAAAAGGGGCGCTGCGACTGTTTTGAGCGCTTCAAGTGTTTCCTTGTTGATCCTGAGGATATGCGTGAGGGGTTTGTATACAACGTCGAACACACCGTAGATGAGTATCATCTGCACCGCCAGAGGGAGGCACGATGCCATGGGGTTTATGCCCTCCTCGGTGTATATCTTCATCGTTTCTTCCTGCTGCTTGTTGGGGTTGTTCGCGTATTGTTTCTTTATCCTGTCGAGCTTCGGCTGCACTGCGGCAGTTGAAGCCATTGACTTCTGCTGTTTTACCGAAAGAGGGAACATGAGAAGTCTTGTAACTATCGTAAACAGGAGTATGGCTATGGCATAATTGTTTACGAGTCTGTATATCGCCCACATTATCCACCCGAGGGGATAACCTATGATCTGTGAGATAAAATCACCTTCTAAAGCCGTGGGTGGCAGATGCACAGCAGATCAAGCCTGTGATCTCACTTACCGCGGTTCGTTCTAAACGTAAATTTTTCGGGGACATAGTCAATGCCGCCCAGTGACCATGGATTGCAGCGAAGCAGCCGCCATGTGGCCAGGGCAGTCCCCTTTATTATGCCGTGCTTTTCCACGGCATCCAGTGCGTATGTGCTGCAGGTCGGATAGTATTTGCAGCACGGCGGTTTGCAGGGCGAGACAAATTTACGGTAAAAACGGATGGGCAGACTGAATACCCATCGCAAAGCCCTGCTTATCTTACCCATGATATTGTCGGGATGTGTCATTTTCCGTTTTTGCCTGCTGTCCCGTTCATTTTCGGGAGCAGCTTGAATTCGAGGAAATTCCTTATGTTAGTGCTCTTGCACTTAGGAGTATCGGGGCGGGCACAAAGGATTATGTCATACCCCTTCGGCAGCCTGTCGGATATATCTGCATAGGCGGCTCTTATGATACGCCTTGCACGGGACCGCTTCACGGCATTCCCCATCTTTTTCGGGGTGGATATGCCCATTCTGTTCTCCTTCTTCCCGTTCCTGCGGAAATAGGCAAGGCAGATCGAACTGCCTGCAAAGGAGCCCTTGCTGTATGCTGCCTGAAAATCCTTGTTCTTGTTGATTACTTTATATTTCATTTGTCTTTTCGCTTTTCAAAGAAAAGACTGAGTAATAGTCGTGCTTGTGCAAAGCTGCCCGGGGCATTCTTCACACAAAAAACGTTTAGACCACATTATACCCCCGACCCCATTTGAGTGCCAACGGGTACATGTGGTCACAGCTTGCCGCTTTGCTTAATATCAAGTGTTGCAGTAGCATCAATATGTCAGCATTTTCCTGCCCTTTGCTCTTCTTCTTGCAAGCACCTTGCGGCCGTTCTTGGTGGACATTCTCTTCATAAAGCCGTG
>JAFPYQ010000451.1 GCA_017394475.1 Oscillospiraceae bacterium
ACCGAAAACGGAACTAAAGCTGTAATATACACAGATACGGAATACAAAAAGGGCGACAGGGTATTTATCATAAAATGCGGAAAAACTCCCGAGGATATTATCTGTATGCCATCTGACGGCAGTTGTTAGTTGTTAGTTATCAGTTGTTAGTTGGCAGTTATTTGCCGACACTAAAAGGTATGTAAAATGGAACCGGAATGAAAAAACTGTACGGAGCTTTCCGAGCAGGAAAAAGCAGTTCTGTATACGGCTTTGGACATGATAGCGCAGAGAAAAAGCCGTTTTATGCTTATTTTCATACTTTTAGGCTTTTATCTGATGATCGTTTCACATCTTTTTATCGGTCTTGCTGTCGTGATAATTTCCTGCTGCGGCACTGTGATCGTCTGTGACAAGATCATCAAGCCGAAAATATCCGATCTTAATAAATATATGTTTTCATATCAGAATGTGCTTAATTATGAACATGAATACTATTCATACACGGACGGTACTATAACAAATGAACCGTTCATCATCACCGAAAACGGAACTAAAGCTGTAATATACACAGATACGGAATATAAAAAGGGCGACAGGATAATATGTGTCAGACCGGACAAAGGAGAAATATTCTGTATCAGCGATAAAAACGAAAATAATAACACTTAATATAAACGGAGAAAACATGGCTAAAAAAGAAACAGAAAAGAAAAAGAGTCTCATCCCCCCGCTGCCTGTGGCTGTGACGGCGAAAAAGACGCGCAGTGCGGCTAAGGGAAGGGCAAACAAGCTGCCCGCTGAGCTGCAGCTCATGGACAACACGGTCTACTCTAAGACCTCATTTGAAAAGGAATTTATCGAGAACCATTACAACGACGATCAGAAGTCCGCAGCATCGGGCAGGAAAGCACGACCCGCCATGCTCTATGATACCGACGATACCGACCTTACAAAATTCATCGGTGATGACTTCACCGAGCGCCTTGCAGCCACCGAAAGGGCTGTGAAAGCTGCCACCATGCAGGAGGACAAGAAGCCCTCCCGCACTGCACACAGCGTAGCGGTCCAGAGGCACGAAAAGGCATCCGCTGCCGCGGAGGACAGCAGGCAGAGCGCTCCCGCCGCAAGGACCACCAGGGCAAAGACAGTGAAAAAGGCTCTGCAGGCTCCGGAATACCACTCCAACCACCGCCCCGTAAAGCGCACCCCCGTGAGGATAATCCCACTGGGCGGCCTCAACGAGATAGGCAAGAACATGACCGCCTTCGAGTGCGGCAACGATATGTTCATAGTGGACTGCGGTCTTTCCTTCCCGGATGCGGATATGCCCGGCGTTGACCTGGTAATACCCGATTTCACCTATGTTGAGCAGAATATCGATAAGCTCAGGGGCATAATCATCACCCACGGACATGAAGACCACATCGGCGGCCTTGCATACCTGCTGATGAAGGTGAACAAGCCCGTATATGCCACCCGCCTTACTATCGCGCTGATACAGGGCAAGCTGAAAGAACACGAGAACATAGGCAAATGCAGCCTCAATGTCGTCAACCCCGGCGAAAGCGTAAAGCTGGGCTGCATGAATGTGGAATTCATAAGAGTGAACCACTCCATCCCCGACAGCGTGGGACTTGCCATACACACCCCTGCGGGCATTCTGATACACACAGGCGACTTCAAGGTGGATTTCACCCCCATAGACGGTGAGATAATAGACCTGGCAAGATTCGGAGAGCTGGGCAGCAAGGGCGTATTGGCGCTCATGTCCGATTCTACCAATGCAGAACGCCCCGGCCACACACCCTCGGAAAGGATAGTGGGCGAGAGCTTTGAGCGGCTCTTCGCAAGAGCAGACGGCAAAAGGGTCATAATCGCCACCTTTGCCTCAAATATACACAGGATACAGCAGATAGTCGATAATGCGGCACGGGACGGGCGCAAGATCGCGGTGTTCGGCAGGAGCATGCTCAACACCATATCCGCTGCAAAGGAGCTTGAATATCTCAATGCCCCCGATGATATGTTCATCGAGGTGGAGGAGATGAACAAGTACCCCCCCGAAAAGATATGCCTTATAACCACAGGCTCACAGGGCGAGCCCATGTCCGCCCTCACAAGGATGGCTATGGGCGAGCACCGCACAGTCACCATCACCCCCACAGACTATATCATAATCAGTGCCAACCCCATACCCGGCAATGAGAAATTCGTCACAAGGGTCGTGAACGAGCTGCTGCGGGCAGGTGCAGATGTGGTATATGAGAGTATGTATGACATACACGTTTCGGGTCATGCCTGCCAGGAGGAGATAAAGCTCATCATGGCACTCACCCGCCCGAGATTCTTCATACCCGTTCACGGTGAGTACAAGCACCTGAAAAAAAGTGCGGGCATAGCCTATTCTCTGGGCATCCCCAAATCCAACGTATTCATCGGCTCCATCGGTGATGTCATCGAGACAGACGGCGTGGATATGGCCATAACAGGCAAGGTCACAGCGGGCAAGGTGCTCGTGGACGGCCTGGGCGTCGGGGATGTGGGCTCTATCGTCCTGCGTGACAGAAAGCATCTTTCCGAGGATGGCCTCATAGTCGTGGTGGCTACCATCGACACATCCATGAATGCCATCGCAGCGGGCCCCGATATCCTTTCAAGGGGCTTTGTATATGTCAAGGAAAATGAGGAAATGATGGATCAGGCACGGGATCTCCTTACAGAGGTGCTCGAAGAATGCCTTGAAGCGGGCATGCACGACTGGAACTCCATCAAATCGACCCTCAAAAACGAACTCTCATCCTTTATATACAAGCTCACAGGCAGGAACCCCATGATACTGCCTATAATCGAAGAAATATGACGAGGTGCAACAATGCTCATACCATACAGCGATGCGGAATTGTTCTTTAGCTGCTATATCCCGCTGCTCGACTTTGTCAACAAGAAGAAACGCATCATCAAGAACCTCGGAGAGATCAGAACAAGATTCGATGTCACCCATGAGGTGGGTCAGAAGATAAGTACAAACCTGTGGGAAGACAGATCCATCATAGATGAATTTCTCGAAAAGAAGGGAAGTACCCTTTCTGATGAACAGAAGGAGATAATTTCGGGATTTTCCCGCGGCATCTACACCAATTTCATGATAAAGCAGCACCTGCCGGGCGGCTCCATCTTCGTATCATCGGATGCAAAGCAGGTCTATCTCGTAAAAAGCATACTTTCGGAGATATCCTCACTGTTCAAGGAGAACTATCTGCCCATGTCGGTAAAGACAGTCCTGCTGCCCTTCAAGGACTATATCATCACCGACGGGCTCTTCACCGTATACAAGGTGACCTTCGGCGGCAATGTGAGGAACGAACTGAGGGAAGTATATCTGGCCGCAAAAAAGAACGGGAAGATCATAGAGTCATTCTGATCCCCCGCCTTTACCAATGTTTCAATTAAATTTCAATATAAGGAGATAAAAACCATGTACGCAGATCTTATCGACACCATCGGATATGTAAAGAACGCTGACCCCGAGGTCGGCGACGCTATGGCCCTTGAGCTTGCAAGGCAGAAGCGCAATCTTGAGCTCATTGCCAGCGAGAACATCGTTTCCCCCGCTGTTATGGCAGCTATGGGCAGCGTGCTCACCAACAAGTATGCTGAGGGTTATCCCGGAAAGCGCTATTACGGCGGCTGCGAGGATGTTGACATCGTTGAGACCATCGCTATCGAGAGAGCAAAGAAGCTCTTCGGCGCACAGTTCGCCAATGTTCAGCCTCACTCCGGCGCACAGGCAAACACCGCTGTTTACTATGCCCTCCTCACACCCGGCGATACTGTTATGGGCATGAGCCTTGACAACGGCGGTCACCTCACCCACGGTTCCAAGGTAAACATTTCCGGCAAATACTTCAACTTTGTTCCCTACGGTGTCGATGCCAACGGCTTCATCGACTATGATGCTCTCCAGAAGCAGGCTGAGGAGATCAGACCCAAGCTCATCGTAGCAGGTGCATCTGCATATCCCAGAACTATCGACTTCAAGCGCCTTTCTGAGATCGCCAAGTCCGTAGAGGCATATCTCATGGTAGATATGGCTCACATCGCAGGCCTTGTTGCAGCAGGCGTACATCCCTCTCCTGTTCCCTATGCGGATATAACCACCACCACCACTCACAAGACCCTCAGAGGCCCCAGAGGCGGACTTATCCTCACCAATGACGAGGCACTTGCAAAGAAGATCAACTCCGCTATATTCCCCGGCACACAGGGCGGCCCTCTCATGCACGTTATCGCAGGCAAGGCTGTCTGCTTCGGCGAGGCACTCAAGCCCGAGTTCAAGGACTACGGCCAGCGCATCGTAGCTAATGCACAGGCTCTTGCAAAGGGACTTCTTGACCGCGGCTTTGACCTTGTATCCGGCGGCACCGACAACCACCTCATGCTCGTTGACCTTCGTCCCTTCGGCCTTACAGGCAAGGAGTTCGAGCACAGACTTGATGAGGTATACATCACTGTCAACAAGAACGCTATACCCAACGACCCCGAGAAGCCCTTCGTTACCAGCGGTATCAGAGTAGGTACTCCCGCTGTTACCACAAGAGGACTTGACACCTCCGATATGGAAAAGATCGCTCAGTTCATGTACCTTGCAGCAAAGGACTTTGACGGCAGCGCAGACGCCATCAGGAAGGGCGTCCAGGAGATCTGCTCCATTCATAAGCTCTACGAATGATAATACCCGGCGGGCAGTGGCGCTGTCACTGCCCGCATAGATCATTATGTCACATTTTACAATAAAAACATTTTCGGATCAGCTCTACAGGCCCATCGAATTTGAAGTGATGATGCCCGATGTCCATACCATCGAGCTCCCCTGGGCGCAGAAGAGAGAGACCGACAGACCCGATAAGACCATATTCCTTTTCCACGGATTTTCGGGAAATGCGGGTCTTTTTATCCCCGAATACCCTATCGAAAAGCACAACATCGCTGTTGTTATGCCCTCTGTGGAAAATTCCTTCTACCTTGATGCCGAGGCCACAGGCAGAAAATTCTGCACCTTCGTGGGCGAGGAGCTCCCTGCATTCATGAGACGCACCTTCGGTCTGTGCAGCTCAAAGGACGATACCTATGTACTGGGTCTTTCCATGGGCGGGTTCGGCGCTCTGCACACGGGTCTCAGATACCCCGATACCTTCGGCAAGATAGGTGCCATGTCCTCCGCACTCATCCATCATGAGGTGGCGGGGATGAAGGAAGGCACAGGCAATGCCGTGGCAAACTATGCCTATTACCGCGAGGTATTCGGCGAGCCCTCAAAGCTGCTGGGCAGTGAGAACGACCCCGAGGAACTGGTAAAGCGGCTCATAAAGGACGGCAAAGAGCTGCCCGAGATATTCATGGCCTGCGGCACCGAGGATTTCCTTCTTGAAGAGAACCGCGCCTTCCACAGATTCCTTGAAAACGAGGGAGTACAGCACACCTATGTGGAGGATGAGGGTAATCACGACCCGAAATTCTGGTCAAAATACTCTGAGATCATAATAGATAAATTCATGGAATGACTGCATCATGCAGTGATCCCCAAGGAGACGATCATAATGAACGATTTGGCGTTCAGCGAGATAAACGGCGGCGTGTGTGCCGCCAAGGGCTTCAAGGCAAGCGGTGTATACTGCGGCATAAAGGCTGCCATGAAAGCAGGGAATGACGGCAATGAGAGCCCCATAAGCAACACAAAGAACGATATCGCCATGATAGTCAGCGATGTTGCCTGCAATACCGCAGGTGTGTACACCTCAAACAAGGTGAAGGGCGCCCCTGTTGTCGTTACAAAGAAAAATCTTGAGAAGAGCGGCGGAAAGTCAAGGGCTGTGATAGTAAATTCCGGCAATGCCAACACCTGCAACGGCGACGGTGAGGAAAAGGCGGTGGCTATGTGCCGCCTTACCGCAGAAAAGGTGGGCATCCCCGCAGAGGAAGTCATAGTCGCAAGCACGGGCGTCATCGGTCAGGTGCTGCCCCTTGCCCCCATAGAAAGGGCTGTACCGCAGCTTTTTGAAAAGCTGTCCTACACGGGCAATGTGGAGGCTGCCACTGCCATAATGACCACGGATACGGTGAAAAAGGAATACGCCGTAAAATTCACCGTTGACGGCAAGGAATGTCATTTAGGCGGCATGGCAAAGGGCTCGGGAATGATACACCCCAACATGGCCACCACCCTCAATTTCATCACAACGGACTGTGCAGTATCAGTCCCCATGCTGCAGAAGGCACTTTCGGAGATCGTCAAGATAACCTACAACTGCCTCTGCGTGGACGGCGACCAGTCCACCAATGACACCTGTATGCTGATGTCAAGCGGTCTTGCGGGGAACAAGGAGATAGATGCCGACAGCGAGGACTTTGAGACCTTCAAGGCGGCTCTGTGTCAGGTGATGACCGCACTCACAAGGATGCTGGCAAAGGACGGCGAGGGTGCCACAAAGCTGGTCACCTGCGTATGCTCCGGCGCTCCCGACCTTGACACTGCCATAATCATCGCAAAGAGCGTTATCCGCTCCCCTCTTGTAAAGTGCGCTATGTACGGTGCGGATGCCAACTGCGGACGAATAATGTGCGCGATGGGCTATGCCGAGACCGACTGCGACGTGACCAAGGCCGATGTTTACTACATCTCAAAGGCGGGAAAGATACTTGTATGCAAGGACGGTCTGGGACTTTCCTTTGATGAAGAACTTGCCAAGGCGATACTTTCCGAGGATGAGATAGAGATATTCACCGATCTTCACATGGGCGATGCCTCCGCCACCGCCTGGGGCTGCGACTTTACTTATGATTATGTAAAGATAAACGGCGATTACAGGTCATAATTATCACCATAAAAAGCGCCCTGCCTTGTGCGTACTGTACAAGACAGGGCGGTTTTCTGCTGTTCAGATCATCGGGCAGCCGATGAGCGTTTGTAATTTTATGTGATTGAGTAAAATATTGTAAAGTGATCACAGACTGCTGTGTACCCCGAACTGCTGTTTTCAGTGTCAGCTTCTTTTTGATATTTCAGAATGATGACATCACGCCCACGAGGTCTGAAAAACAATATATATTCACCTTCCGTGTAAATTTTCCCGCTGTCGAATTTCAGATCATTAAAAATGATATTCCGCATATCCTGAAATTCGCCCTGTTGCTCGAAATCACAGCCTTCCCGGGCAATGCTCATCTCATGATCACATAATTTCTCTAAACCATCTGCATTATCACGGACTATCCCGGAGATCTCTTCTACAGCAGCATTCATTTCATCTCTTTTTTCCTGGATCGAATGCTGGTAATCCAACCAAAAAAATAGCACAGCTCCGGCTATGAGGACCGCCGCGACCAATATACAGATCGCGATCTGTTTCTTATACTTCATTGGTACCTCTCCTGCAAACCAGTTTACTGTCGTATGCCGTGTCAGGCATCAGATATCCGATGTTTTCCCTTCAAGGTATCTTGCGAGCCGTCCCACAGGGAGCCCTACCACGTTGAAATAATCTCCCCTGATGCCCCTGACGAAGCGGAAGCTCCATGTCTGTATGCCATAGGCACCTGCCTTGTCAAAGGGATCGCCTGTGGCGATGTACTCATGTATCTCCTCATCCGAAAGGGGATAAAACTCCACTTCCGTACATTCCGAAAAGCTGTGCTTTACGCCGTTTTCTATGATGCAAACGCCTGTTATTACCCTGTGGACTCTGCCCGACAGCATTTTCAGCATATTGAACGCATCCTGCTCATCTGCGGGCTTGCCGAGTATCCTGTCATCTATGACTACCACCGTATCGCAGCCGATGACAGTACCGCCTGCGGACTGCTTTGCGATGTGGGCAGCCTTCTGCTCTGCAAGGTAAACAGGTGCCTCTTCCGCGGCTATGCCCTCCGGGAGAGTTTCGTCGATATCCGCGGGGATGATGCTGAAATCAGCCGTTATCATCTCAAAAAGTTCTTTGCGCCGCGGCGATGCCGATGCAAGTATATACATTTCCCTACTCCGTTCCGTTGCCCTTGTTTTCCGACAGATACGCATACAGCGCCGCTCCCACGGCATTATCACGCGACAGCTCCGGGGCGGAAAAATACACACTGTCAAGTGAGCTTTTAAGCCTGTCCTGTATGAATATATCCGACATGACACCGCCTGCATATATCACCGGCAGCCCGCCGTACTCCCCTCGCAGCTTTACCGTCATCTCATATATGGCGGAATATACCGCTGTGAGAACGAACTTTGCAATATACTCTCGGGATGCGCCTTTTTCAAGAAGCTGCTGTGCCTTGTTCTCAAAGCCCGATAACGATACATCGAGCCCCCTGGAAAAGGGCTTTACCTTTATTTCCTCGTCACACCCGGCAGCAAGGGCTTCAATGGCTATACCACAGGGAAAATCGAGCCCAAGCAGAAGGCCTGTCCTGTCGATGAGCTGCCCTGCTTTCAGATCGAGAGAGCCCGCAGCATAGGTTATGGATGGCAGTCCGTTCTGCGCCTCCGATGGTCTGCATATCACGGCCTCGGTAGTCCCTCCGCTGACATGAAAGGCGATAAAGGGCGAATCCGGCAGATCGAGCCTGCCTGCCGAATACAGTGCCGCAAGGATATGCCCCTCCTGATGGGACAGCTTGTATACCTTCACACCCAGGACTGTCCCCAGTGAGTCTGCCAGTCCCTCTCCGCAGAGAAAGCATGGCATATACGACCCGTCAACAGGGCGCGGACGCATCGTGACACCTATGGCATCTATCCTGTTCTGCCCCGCCTTTTCGTAAAGCTCTGATATTATGGCCGGCAGCGCCTTTGTATGATGAAAGACCGCATCAGCCTGCCGCAGTCCTGCCTCTCCCGACTTGACGGGCAGCAGCTTTGTAACACTGTAATATGTGTTTTTATCCACAAGAGCCGCAGATGTGGAATAGTTGCTGGTATCTATCCCCAAAAACATTACTTGTTTCCTTTTCCTACCTTTTCGCGCTTTTCTGCGGGAATCTCATCACTGCGGGAGAAGCTGCCAAGAATGCCGTTCACAAGGCGCACCTCGGTGGGGAGCGAATATATCTGCGCTATCCTTACCGCCTCACTGACGGCGATGTTTACGGGTATGTCCGTGTATATGCACTCGTACACTGCGATACGCATAACAGCCAGTGCCACCTTTTCTATGCGGGACACCGCTCTGCTGGGGGAGAACCTGCCTATTATCTCATCAAGGACGGGCTGGTTTGCCACTACGTTCCTGAAAAGCTCCTCGGCACTTTCATCGAGATCATATTCAAGTGCATCGTATGCTGTGGTTATGATATCATCAACGGAGGTGTTGGTGAACATCTTTTCAAATACGAGCATAAATGCCGCCTCGCGGCTTTCACTGTTTTTCATAAGCAATTCCTTTTTGTTTTTTATCTGTTCGCCGGTCATGAGTTATTTCAGAAAGACCTTATCGCCCGAATGAGCCTGTCGGTGATCTCCCTGTCTTTTACAGCTATCCTGAAAAGCTGTCTGTTTTCCGCCGTGGTGCGGAAATTATCGCATTTTCTTATGAGTATGCCATTGGAGAGCAGCCTGTCATACAGCTCCCGTTCTGCTTTTATGAGCAGGAAATCCGCCTCTCCCGAAAGCACCGTGATACCGCATTGCCCGAACTGTTCTGCAAGATATTCCCTGCACTGCTTTGTATAGACGGGGGTCTTTCCGAGGAACTCCGCATCCCTGAGACCTGCCTCTCCTGCCCTTTGTGCCGCCGTGCTCATGCACCATGCAGGAGCGCACATTCTGAGCCTTTCTGCCATATCCTCACTGCACACCGCATACGCCATGCGCACCGAGGGGCACGCGAACACCTTTGTAAGCGAGCGTATGATCACCGCACCCAGTGAGAGCAGTTCCCTGTGGGGCTGTGCTTTGTCCGTGAAAAACGCAAAGCTCTCATCAATGACCGGGACTGTTCCCGTTTTTTTGCACCGCAGGACTATATCCATGAGCAGAGAGGGGTCTGCAGTGATGCCCGTGGGATTATTGGGGGAGCATATAAACACCATATCCGTTTCATCGGTGATATAGTCGCAGAATCTGTGCGACAGGCACAGCCCGTCTGTGGGCACACAGGTCACAGCGCAGCCGAAGGCAGTGAGTGCCCTTTCATATTCACTGAAGGTGAATTCGCTCAGCACTGCCCTGACCGGGCGCACCGCAAAGACCAGCCTGTTTATGAGTTCGGATGCTCCCGCACCGAATACTGCCATGCTCTCGGGCACTTCCATAAACTCGCTCACCTGATGTATAAAACCCCGACATTCCCTGTCGGGGTATCTGTCTACCTCATTCAGGCTGTCATATATAGCCCTTTTTACACTGTCGGGGGTCCCCAGTGGGTTCAGATTGACCGAAAAGTCATATACACAGGTCACTTCCCCGCCGTGAGAAAAATCAGGCATATCAACCGGTTATCTTTCCGTCGGAGATGGTGATGATCCTGTCGGCACCCTTTGCTATCTCCATATCATGAGTGATAAGGATGAGGGTCTGATCATACTGCTTTATGGATGACCGCAGGAGGGAGAGTATCTCCTCACCCGACGATGAATCAATGTTTCCCGTGGGCTCATCGGCAAGGATGACTGCGGGCTTTGCTATCATTGCCCTGGCTATCGCAACGCGCTGCTGCTGACCGCCCGAAAGCTGATGGGGATAATGGGAGAGCCTTTCCTCTATGCCCATGCTCTGTGCCAGGCTCTGGAGATATTCCATATCGGGCTGTGCATCATCGAGAGCCACGGGAACAAGGATATTCTCCTTTGCTGTCATGACGGGTAGGAGGTTGAAGAACTGGAACACAAAGCCCACCTTTGTCCTGCGGTACTTTGCGAGCTGTTCCTCCTTGCAGGCAAATACATCCTCTCCATCCACAATGAGCTTGCCGTCATCGGGTCTGTCCATCGCGCCGAGTATATGGAGCAGCGTGGATTTGCCGCTGCCGCTCCTGCCGACTATGGCAACGAATTCTCCCTTGTTCACGGTGAGGCTCACATCATCAAGGGCTGTTATCCTTGTCTCGCCTTTTCCGTAGTATTTGGTAATATGCTCTGCCGAAAGTATCACATCTTTACTCATGATGCATCTCCTTTAGGGTAGGTCACCGACCGTTGATGAGCCCCTGTATGCCGGGGGACATCCTGTTTATCTTTACCTGAGTGCCGATCTTACGGTCCTTACAAATTCCTCTATCTTTGCGGGGGATTTTACGCCCTGTTCATCTTCAACGCCGGAGCTGGTATCAACGCCGTCGAAGGGATACGCTTTCAGCGCTGCCACTGCGTTCAAAGAGTTTATCCCGCCTGCTGCAAGGACAAATTTTCCTGCAGGGACCTTTGGAAGGTCTTTGAGGACAGAATAGTCATAGGTCTGCCCGCTGCCGGGGACGGCCGAATCAAAGACAAATCCCTTGACCCTGTTCCTGCCGCTCCATCTTTCAAATTCCCCTATATCCGAAATATTGAATGCCTTTATGATATCTATGGTGGTGCTGTCTGTCTCAGCATCATCCACAGTGCCGTGTATCTGGATATAATCAAAGCCTGCCCGCTCGATCTGCTCTATCTGCTCCCTGTCGGGGCTGACAGTGACTGCCACCGCCTTTATGTCGGGGGAGAGCTCATCTATGAGCCTCTCTGCGGTCTCAACGGAAATGTTTCTCCTGCTCTTTTCATAGAACATGACAAATCCCGCAAAATCAGGCCTTGCCTCATTGACTGCCCTCACATCCGCAGCTGTGCGCAGTCCGCATATCTTTACCAGCGGGGCTGTACGTATGCTGCCTATGCGCTCTGTGAGGTACTCAAAATCATATTCCGCCAGCTTTTCGGAAACTATGTCAGTTATCTCCTCAAAAACGCTCCTGTAAACACAGCAGGATTTGGCGTTCCTGGTGCAGATGAAATCATGCTCATGGCAGCGGTTGATATGATAATCGCCCTCTATGGCACGCACCACATCGAGCAAAGTTATCTCCGAGGGCTTTCTGCCCAGTTCATAGCCCCCCTGCATGCCCTTGTACGAACGGACTATGCCGCTGGTTACCAGCTTGCGCAGTATTTTCAGGGCAAATCTGAGGCTCACTCCCGTGTTTTCGGAAATGACCTTTGCTTCCGAGCGCTCACCGCCGGATACCGCCTTTTCGGCAAGATAACCCGTTATCCTCACAGCATAATCCGATTCAAGAGTAAAGCACATATCCACCCTCTCCTTCTCTTTTCGCTTTGTGTCCCGTAAAAAGCGCAGTATCAGACAAAAGAGAACGGGATGTCTGCTTATCAGTCGTTGAAATCCACGACCTTCTTGCGCCTTGACGGATGATTGAGCTTTCTGAGCGCCTTTGCCTCTATCTGGCGGATACGCTCTCTTGTTACGTTGAATTCCTCTCCCACCTCTTCAAGAGTACGGGCTCTGCCGTCATCAAGGCCGAAACGCAGCCTTATGACCTTTTCCTCACGTTCGGAGAGCGTTGCGAGGACTTCGTTGAGCTTGTCCTTGAGGAGCTGATGGGATGCCGCATCTGCGGGAGAAAGTGCATCCTCATCGGGGATGAAGTCACCCAGATGGCTGTCCTCCTCCTCACCGATGGGAGTTTCCAGGGAAACAGGGTCCTGAGCTATGCGCATGATCTCGCGTATGCGCTCTACGGGCATGTCCAGTTCCTCTGCGATCTCCTCGGGCGTGGGATCGTGGCCGTTCTGGTGGAGCAGCTGGGATGAAGTCTTCTTCACCTTCGTTATGGTCTCTACCATATGCACAGGGATCCTTATGGTTCTTGCCTGGTCTGCGATAGCCCTTGTTATGGCCTGTCTTATCCACCATGTGGCATAGGTTGAGAATTTGAAGCCCTTGTCGGCATCGAATTTATCCACTGCCTTGATAAGACCCAGATTACCCTCCTGGATAAGGTCGAGGAACTGCATCCCTCTGCCCACATATCTCTTGGCGATGGATACCACGAGCCTGAGGTTTGCCTCCGAAAGGCGCTTCTTTGCCTTTTTAGCCTGTGCCTTTGTGCCTGTCTTGATGACATGGGCCAGCTGTATCTCCTCCTCCGAGGAAAGCAGCGGCACCTTGCCTATGTCCTTCAGATACAGCTTTATGGGGTCGTCTATGGCGATCTCGCCTGCTGCTGCGGTGGTCTCCCCCGCACCTATGAGGGCAGGGTCATTGAGATCAAGGGCTGCATTCGGATCGTAGTCATCGATTATCTCGATATTGGCTTCATGGAGCTGTTCGACGATATCGCCCAGGGCATCGGCATCGAGCCCCATTTTCTCCATCATGTCGTTTATCTCGGTGGTGGTGACCTTGCCGGATGCGCGACCCTTTTCGATAAGCTGGTCTGTTAATGCATGAGCCATTCTGTTCATTCTCCTTTAAACGGTCATGTCAGCTGCCGTGAATACGGCTGCATGAAAAGCCTGCGGTCAGCCCGAAAAGCTCTGAAAACACATACGTGTCTGCCCATTCAGATATAGCATTAAATATGCGGTTTGCAGCACTGTATGCCGTTTTGCTCTCTTTTGCGGGATGTTCCGTCAGTTCTTTCCTCTTTTTCTCGCTGCTATGGCATTGAGGTCGAGAGCGGGCTTGGGAGTACCGCTCCTTACCTTGTTTATATATTCATTGAGTATATCCTTGTTTATCTCTATCCTGTCATACTCTTCCACAAGGGAAACAAGGATGCCCATTTCTTCTGTTTCAAGCTCGGACTGGAGCAGCATCAGGTCGCTGCTTTCCTTGGTGAGCACTTTCTTTGCCGCACGATAGATATTCCGGAGCTGCGGGGATGATATGTCGTCCTCGGCTATCCGCTCAAAGACATAGGCACAGTCCTCGGGGTGGCGGTACAGATACACCAGTATGCCGCATTCGGCCTTGTACCTGCCGGAATTGTGGCGTGCAGCGGGATCGGAAAATGCCTTTTCACTGATGAAATTCACTGCCTTCTGCCAGTCGGCAGTCTGCCCGCTTGCCTTGCTGCGCTGTTCTTCGCCCCTCATGCCTGTTTTCACAAGCTCCACCTGTTCGGATATGGCAGCAGCCGCAAAGCCATACTCCCCTGCCAGCCTGTTCACAAAGTAATTCACTTCCAGGGGATCGTTTGACTTGGCAAGTGCGGTACAGCACCTTCTCAGATATTCCACCTTGTCATTGTCATCGTCGGTGTCAAGCCCTGCCTTCGCCTTTTCGATGAGAAAGCCCAGCCATGTGGGAGCCTTGTCCAGCAGCAGCTTGAAGCGCACCTCTCCGAATTTTTTTATGAATTCATCCGGGTCCTTTGCGCCCTCTACCTTCAGCACACGGGATGGTAGACCCACTTCATTGAATATGTCTATCGCCCTAACTGCGGCATTCTGCCCCGCTTCATCACCATCATAGGCAATGACCGCCTCATCGGCGTAGCGGGAGATCATCCTTGCCTGTTCGGCAGTGAGGGATGTTCCCAGAGATGCCACCACATTCTCAAAGCCCGCCTGGTTTATGGATATAACGTCCATATAGCCCTCGGCAAGTATCATCTGCCGCTTTTCGGAACCCTTTGCGGCCTTGGCGAAGTTTATGGAGAACAGGTTGCTCTTTTTGTTGAACACGGGAGTATCCGATGTATTCAGGTACTTCGGGATGCCTACCCCGCTCTCCAGCGCCCTTCCGCCGAATGCGATGACACGCTTGTTCTTGTCTATTATGGGAAACATGACCCTGTCGCGGAACACATCATATAGGGTACCGTTGTTCCTCTGCCTTGAAAGATTTGCCTGGATGAGCTCGACAGCCGTATACCCCTGTGACAGAAGGAAATCACTGAGAACAGAGCCCTCACCCGGGGCAAAGCCCAGTCCGTACTTGGTGACGGTGGCGGGGGACAGCTCTCTCTGAGCCAGGTACAGCCGCCCTCTTTCACCCATCTTGTCATTGGCAAGGATATTGTTGTAGAATCTTGCAGCCGCACGGTTCATTTCATAGATCCGTATGCGCCGGCGTTCCTTGTCGGGGCTCTCATGGCTGTTACTCGGCAGCTTTATCCCCGATCTTTCCGCAAGGAACCTTATTGCCTCACCGTATTCCATGTTTTCCTGCAGGCGTATAAAGGTGAACACATCTCCGCCCACGCCGCAGCCGAAGCAGTAGAAGAACTGCCGCTTTATATTCACGCTGAATGAAGGCGTTTTCTCGCTGTGGAAAGGACACAGGCCCACATAGTTGCTGCTGCCGCTTTTTTTCAGCTGCACATAGGAGCCTATCACGTCCTCTATACGATTGCTTTCCTTTATCTGCAAAAAAAGACTTTCCGGAATACTCATTACTTTACCGCCCAGCTCCGTGGGATGAAAATGTCCTTATAGAGGTTCACCGCATAGCTGTCTGACATTCCCGATATGTAGTCGCAGACCGCCCTTTCCTTCGAGAAGCGCTCCGCTATGTCCTTATAGAGCTGCGGGAGCTTTTCGGGGCTCTTCATATAATACTGGAACAGCCTCTGGACAAGGGTCTTTGCCTTCTGCTCCTCCGACTTTGCCGCAGGATTGCGGTATACCCTTTCAAACATGAAGGAATGGAGCTCATCCTGTGCAGCAGTGATGTCAGGAGCCATTTTTATCTCCTTCACACCGTTGTTCACAATGGACATTATGCAGCTTGTGATCCTCTCGCTCTTTGAATGGCCGAGGATATTCACGGGATGCTCGGGAAGGTCCTCCTCCGTGAGCACGCCCGCCCGTATCGCATCATCTATATCATGGTTTATATAGGCTATCTTATCCGCCACACGGACGATATAGCCCTCTTTCGTGCACGCCATCTTGTCGGTATGGGTGGCGATGCCGTTCTTTACCTCATAGGTGAGATTGAGCCCCTTGCCGTTGCGCTCGATGTAGTCCACGACGCGCACGCTCTGGAGATAGTGCTTGAAGCCGCAGTCCGCGATCTCGTTGAGAGCCGCCTCCCCTGCATGACCGAAGGGGGTATGCCCCAGATCATGCCCTAAGGCTATTGCCTCGGTCAGATCCTCATTGAGCCTCAGCGCCCTTGATATGGTCCTTGCGATCTGCGCTACCTCAAGGGAATGTGTGAGCCTTGTTCGGTAATGGTCACCCACGGGATCGAGAAAGACCTGGGTCTTGTGTTTCAGGCGCCTGAAGGAATTGCAGTGGAGTATGCGATCCCTGTCCCTCTGAAAATCAGTCCTGATAGGGCACTTTGCCTCCTGCTCACGCCTTATCCCCGTGTGCTTCGAGGTACACGCATCTTCGCAGAGCGTACCTAATTCCACTATCTCGATCTGCTCCCTAATAGTCATAAAAACCTCTTTCACCATGTGACAGCGCCCTGGTCAGAAGCGTTCATACTGCTCCCTGCCGACGCTTACATCTATCCGCCCGTTGGAAAGCTCAACGAGCTCCTTTTCAAGATCATTAACATATTCTGCCGCAACGCACAGCTTCATGCTCACATTGTCCGAAAAATCCGCCGCTACGGTCTTGATATACGGCTTTTCGGTGATCCTCGTGATGCTGTCGTAGAGACTGTAGTCACATTCAAATTCCATCATGTTCGCCATGCGCATGGTGACTATATCCGCATTTCTGCAGCACAGCGCCGCTGCCCCGGAATATGCCCTTGCAAGGCCGCCTGTGCCCAGGAGTATCCCTCCGAAATACCGCGTCACCACCACGCATACATCAAAGAGCCCCTCTTTTTTCAGCACCTCAAGTATGGGTATGCCAGCAGTGCCCTGGGGTTCTGCATCATCGGAATATCTCGATGTACTGCCCGCCCGCAGGATATAGGCATAGCAGTTATGCCGCGCCTTGCGGTTCCTGCTGCGCACATCATCTATATGAGCCACCGCTTCCTCCTCGCTCTCACAATGAACGAGGGAGGCGATGAATTCGCTCTTTTTCTCGGTGATACTTGCCGTCTGCGGCTCAAAAACAGTCCTGTAATCCATTGGTTCCTTTTCGCGGATAATAAATTAGTAAAATTTGTTATTGACAAATCCGTGTTATTATCGTATAATATCAATGTGTCTGCTTTAAAGCAGGCGTCTGACCTCATGGGATACATACGGTTTCAAGAAGACAAGAACAAGGTTTGTTGAATGTTTCCCTGCGGAAAGGAGTATAAATGGCAACTATACCGTTCATCGGATATAATTTCTATACGATGTTCTTTATTTTCCTGTTCTGGAGCTTCATCGGCTGGATGATCGAGATCGTGGATATGACCTACGAAACAGGCGAATTCCAGAACAGAGGCTTCCTGAATATGCCAATATGCCCTATCTACGGTGTGGGCGTGCTGATGATACTGATATTTTTCAGGCCCTTCAAGGACACCTACTGGCAGCTGGCCCTTATCTCCCTTGTGCTGTGCTCCGCCTTTGAATATTTCATGGGCTGGATAATGGAAAAGGCATTCCACACACGCTGGTGGGATTACAGCCACATGAAATTCAATCTCCACGGATATGTATGCCTCAGGAACGCACTTTTCTTCGGTGTCGGATGCATGGTCATGTATCACTGGCTGGAGCCTGCGGTGGAGACTATGATCTCAAAGATACCCGTCAGAGTGGGCTGGGGGATAATAGCAGTGATGTCACTGCTCATCATCATAGACACCATATCGTCCATTACGGCGGCAAAGAAGCTCCAGAGCCGTATCAGAAGGCTCGATGAGATATCCGCCATGATGCTCACCGTTTCGGAAAAAACGGGAATGAAGCTTGCCGACGGCACTCTCAAAGTAAAGAGCGGTGTGGATAAGGCCAAGGAATCAGCGGGAAATGCCTACGAAAAGATAAAGGATATCAATTCCGACAATATAGAAAGGCTTCGGACAGAGTACGAAAAGCTCATCGCAGGCGATGCGCCCACGAACCGACTCATAAGAGCCTTCCCCCGCCTTATATCCAGGAGATACCGCAAAGGGCTGCGTATAATAAGGAAGCATCTTAAAATATATGCCTACAGTCCCTCATTCCTGAAAACGCTCCGCCAGCGCAACAAGGATTTCAGACCCGATGAGGATCTGCTCCTTCCCGTAGACAAGCCCGAAACAGAGCTTGTGGAAGTGGAGATGCCTGCGGCAGAGAACAAGGAAGAACTGCAGAATGTATGATGGGAGGCCGCTTTGCGGTCACCATCAGAGCTTTAGGCTAACATAATGTCGGATAAACTGTGATAGTACTATGTCTTTGTTCCATATGTCTTCCCCGCCTGCGGCGGGGAAGACATATTCAGTGTATTCCTAAAAAAGGCGTTCGGTCTTGTCTTGTATAAAACCGGACGCCGTTTTTCATTTCCTGCGTGAGCCTCTGCGGCCTTTGCCTTCCATATTTCTTTTCATATCGCTCAGCTTTTCGTCCGAGCTTTTCTTGAAGCGGCTCATCATATCTTCAAAAGACTGGGGGCCCTTTGGCATATCGCTCGCAGCATAGGGGGCATTAACGGCATCATTGCCGCCGTTCCTCATAGGCGGCTGTTTCTGCGGCCTGCCTGTATTCTGCGGCTTTTTCCCTGCAGGTCTCTGAACAGGCGGGAGAGCTTTCTTTATCGAAAGGGCTATCTTCCCGTCCTCAGCTATGCTTATTACCTTTACCTTGACCTCCTGCCCTACCTGCAGATGGTCATTTATATCATTCACATATTCATTGGCCACCTCGGAAATATGCACCATTCCCGAAACGCCGTCTTCCATTTCCACAAAGGCACCGAATTTGAGAACACCCGTTACCTTGCCGTCGTAAACCTTTCCTATTTCTGCCTGCATTATAGATCCTTTAATCAACAACTTCTGCGCCCCTGAGCATCAGCTTAGGAGCATCGTGTCATAAAACCTGTGTTCATCGGGATAAGCGTAGCCCAGGCGCTCCTGTGCTATACGCTCCATATAGGTGCGCTCGTCTTCCTCATCGAGGATGCTCTTGTAGCTGGCATTTTCCGCTTCGAGCACATCCACCTGTTCGCGGAGGGCATCCAGCTCTGCCTGCTTTTCGTCAAGTGCTACTCTGTTCGCAACTATGAAACCGCCGCTGGCGATGACTACCACAGCCATTACCAGAGGAAGCCCCAGAGAACTGATGAGCGGGCGCTCCCGACGCATTTTCCTGCGGTACTGCCTCTTTATGCTGGCACTTGCCTTTCTGTATTCCCTGGCATTCATGAAATCACCCTCATCCGCTTACTGACGCTATACCTTGCACACGCGGTGCCCTGCACCCTTTGTACGACCATCCGCCTGTGTGTCACAGCATATCTCTCCAAATTAACACTCTTATAATTATACACCAAATCGATATATATTTCAAGTTTTTTTCATCAAATCCTGTTGGTTATTTTCAACAAATTTGAACTGCGAATATCGTCAAAAGGACTGTATCAGCAGATAAAAAATCAAGTCTTCCGTCACCCGCAGAGGGCTTCAAAAGACTTGATCTGGTTGGGATGCAGGGATTCGAACCCCGGAAATGCCTGAGTCAGAGTCAGGTGCCTTACCGCTTGGCTACATCCCAGAAAACTGGTTGGGATAGCCGGATTTGAACCGACGATGACGGAGTCAAAGTCCGTTGCCTTACCGCTTGGCTATATCCCAATACTTGCAGGACACCGCCGCCTTTGATCAGCCGCCCTTGACCATCCGTGGATTCAAACACAACGTATATAATATACCACAAAAAAAACATCTTGTCAAGGGCTGAATAAAATTTATCCGTTTTTCACAAATAGAAATGACAGTCATACGCAAATTTGCGCAATTTGATAGGTGCATAGGAATTCACAGATCCTCCGGGTCCGCATGAGGAGCGGATATGCCCGGTCATGCGCCCTCATAGCCCTGGGAGGATGCGGTCTCCCTGTAGACCTCGCAGTCCTTCATAAGCTCATCATGTGTGCCGATGCCGACTATCCTGCCGTCATCGAAAACGATTATCCTGTCCGCATTTATTATGGATGATATGCGCTGGGACACGATCATCACGGTCATATCGCCGTCGAGCTCCGACAACGCCTTGCGGAGCCTTGCATCAGTGGCAAGGTCAAGGGCTGAGGCACTGTCATCAAGTATGAGTATCCGTGGAGAGCGCAGCAGCGCCCTTGCGATGGTGAGCCTCTGTTTCTGACCGCCCGAAAGGTTCTTTCCTCCCGCCTCGATATGTGCGGAAAGTCCGCCCTTCGCCTTCACCACATCCGTTGCCTGGGCTGTTTCAAGGGCTCTTTCCATATCCTCCGCAGTCGCATTTTCACTGCCCCATCTGAGATTATCCTCTATGGTGCCCTCGAAAAGCACCGCCTTCTGGGGCACCAGGCCTATCATAGAGCGCAGGAACTCCACGTCATATTCCTTCACGTCCGAGCCGAACACGCTGACAGAGCCCTTCGTCACATCATAGAAACGAGGGATAAGGTTTATGGCAGTGGATTTGCCCGAGCCCGTACCGCCTATCACACCTACGGTCTCGCCTTTTTTCACCGTGAAAGCGATATCCTCCACCGAGCTCTCGCCTGCATTCTTATAGGTGAAGGTCACATCATCAAAGCGCACTGCGTCTGCATCTTCATCCACCGTTCTGAGCTTTCCCGAAACAAGGCTGTTCTTTGTTTCAAGCATGGCGTCTACTCTGTGGCCGCAGGCTATGGCGCGGGTTATGGTTATTATAAGGCTTGCAAGCTTTATGAGCTCCACAAGTATCTGGGACATATAGTTGTACAGAGCCACCACTGCGCCCTGTGTCAGCACTCCCGCTCCCACCTGCAGAGCTCCCCTGTGGATGAGCCATATTATCGCAAGGTTTATTATCAGGAAGGTGACGGGATTAAGGAGCACAGATATCCTGCCTGTGAATATCTGTATCTTTGTGAGGGCATCGTTTGCGGCACGGAAATCCCCTATCTCCTTTTCCTCTATACCGAAAGCCCTTATGACCCTTGTTCCGTTCAGGTTCTCCCTTGTTATGCCCGCAGTCCTGTCAAGAGCCGCTCCCGCCTTTTTGTAAAGGGGGATGCAGGTGAGCATCACCGCGAACACGACGATAAACAGCAGCACCGTGGTATAAACGAATATCATCGCAGTGTGCACATCTATGGTGAATGCGCATATCATGGCGCCGAACACCACAAAGGGGGAGCGCAGCAGCAGGCGCAAAGTCATATTCACGCCCGTCTGCACCTGATTTATGTCGATGGTCATCCTTGTGATGAGCTGCGATGTTCCAAGTTCATCGAGCTCAGTATGGGAAAGGGTGCCGATATGGCTCATAAGCTCATGCCGCAGCACACAGGCAAAGCCCACCGATGCTTTAGCCGCAAAGTACTGGGCGGTGATGGAAAAGCCCAGCCCCACCAGAGAAAGCCCTGCCAGCAGCAGCGCGTGACTGATGATATAGTCGCTGTCGTTCATCCCTATGCCCTTGTCTATGAGATCCCTTATGACAAAGGGTACGAGCAGCTCCAGAAGTGCCTCGGTCAGCTTGAAAAGGGGGGCAAAAAAGGATTCAAGGCGGAATTTTTTTAAATATTTTAGCGATCTGAACATATCTGTATGTAATGGTCAAAGATTTTCCGTTTGCAGGCCGTATGCCTGCCGCCCCACAATTATAGCATAACAACTGCCTTTATACAATACAGCCGTCGGACTAATCTGCGTAATGCACAAATATGCAGGTCACCCCGCGCTGTTTTCGTCGAATATCACCACAAGGCTCGGCCGTTCCTCATAAATTGTCAAAATTCGGTTATTTCATTGACATTGCACTCGGTAAATGCTATAATAATATTGCTGTTGTTTCACAGCTATACTAATATCAGAAGGACGGTAGGCATGGAAAAGATCAGATTTGCTGTCATCACCATCATAGCAGTCTTGCTGCTCGGTGCATTTTCCCCGAAGGCTGCGGCACAGTTCGATGAGACAGTCATCAAAGCGGGAGACTATACCAAAAGCGAGATACAGCTCATGTATGCCATAGAGAAATGCATACAGAACAGGGATTCGGGCGGTATCGACCTCAGGAGCTATAATATCGACAAGACAAGGTTTGAAGAGATATACGGCGTGGTATACTTCAATCATCCCGATTTTTTCTATGTCAGCGCCACCACCGCATATATGGATTACAGCCGCACCACCAAGAAAATGAGATCCTTTGCGCCTGTATTCCTCTATTCCAAGGAGACCACGGCCCGCTACGCAAGGCAGATAGACTCCATCGCAAATGATCTTATCAAAAGCATGGGCAAGGGCATGACAGATGTGGAAAAGCTGCTCTACATCCATGACTACATCATCAGCGAATGTGATTACTCAGAAGAGGGCGTAAGGGACAGCGGCGACAACGGCAGGAACATCTACGACACCCTTGTGAAGAAAAAGGCTGTCTGTGTGGGCTACTCCCTTACCATGCAGTATTTCTGCGACAAGCTGGGCATAACCAATATCACCGTCACCAGTGCGGACCATATCTGGAACATGGTCAGGCTCAGCGGCAAATGGTACTATATCGACAACACCTGGGACGATATGCTCACAGGCTCACCCAACTTCGTTGCCCATTTCCTGTTCCTTGTGAGCGAGAACGCCATGGAGGAATACTATGCATCCCACGGCGATTATTTCGTAAGCTATGATGCTGATTCCGAGAAATATGACGATATGTTCTGGGAAGAAGTCATCTGCAAGATGAACTACTACAAAGGATACTGGTATTACGCAAAGGAAGACGGCCTTTACAGGTACAGCTTCTCCGGCAACCGCGAGCAGAAGCTGGTGGATATAAGCGATGTGTGGTACTCCACAGACGGGCGCAGCTACTCCTATTCTTTCTCCAAGACCTGCATCTCCGGAAAGTACCTGTTCTACTCCACCAAGTACAACGTCATCAGATATGACCTGAACACAGGTTCAAAGGACAAGGTCTACACCCTTGACCGCAAGGGCGATTATGCCATCTATGACATACAGATCAAAAACGGCAAGCTGGTGGTATATTCCTCGGATGATGACGAGAATATGGGCAAGGTGAAGAAGACCGTTTCCATAAAGGGGCTGTCCAATACCGACACCACATATCATGATGATATGGGACTCAGGGCATCAAAGAGCGGCGATAAGATAACCCTCAGATGGGACAGTGACCCCGATGCAGAGCAGTATTATGTATACCGCTACAACAAGTCCACCAAGAAATACACAAGGATCGCCACTGTGGCCGACAATTCCTACACCTTCAAGAAGACAGGCAAGGACAATAACTGCGAATATGCCATAAGGATACGCACAGCCGAAGGCCTCAGCGGATTTTCCGCAACAAAGGGTGTCTGACAAGTCTGACAAGGGGGAGACAGTATGCAGGTAACACTGAAAAAGGGCGGATATTCCGCTGTCATAGATGAACAGGGCGCAGAGCTCATATCCCTTTCCGACGGAAAGCATGAATATATCTGGTCGGGCAGCGCATGGAACAGGCACGCTCCCGTGCTGTTCCCCTTCGTGTGCAACACCCTTTCCAAAAAATACACCGTGAACGGCAAGGAGTATTCCCTGAACAATCACGGCTTTGCAAGGGACAGCAGATTCACCGCAGCATCCGTTGCCGATGATCGCGCCGAAATGCTCCTTTGCGACAGCGCGGATTCCCTGGCAGTATTCCCGTACCATTTTGAACTGCGCGTGAGATACACTCTGCAGGATGACCATTCTCTGCTCACCGAATTTATAGTGAAGAACACCGATGACAAGCCGCTCCCTTTCTATGTGGGAGGACATCCCGCATTCAAGGTGCCCTTTGAGAGTGAGCCGGATTCATCCTATGAGGATCACCGCATAGTATACGAAAAGCCCGAGACCATCGTGCAGCACCTGAAAGACGGCGACAACACCGTTCTCGATAATGCCGACAGCGTGGATGTCACCCACGAACTTTTCAGAAATGATGTGTTCATGAAGGAAAAGCCCGCCTCCTCCTATGTAGCCATTGAGAGCAAAAAGACAGGCAGGCGCATAACAGTGAAGTTTGACAACAGCGGTGTCATTGCGGTATGGTCTGCTTACAAGCCCGATGCGGATTTTATATGCCTTGAACCCTGGGCACAGACCCCTGTTTATGACGGCGGCACGGAGGAACTGACCAAAATGGCAAATACCAATATCCTTGCCCCGGGCAAGGTCTTCACCTTCTCCTACACCATAATGCTTTAAGTAACAGGATCGAGCGACATAAAAAAACGAGCCATAGCACCGCGCTATGGCTCATCGTTTTCATTCTATATCAAGGATATCTATGAAGCCTGTTACTTCAAACACCTCATTGACCACTTCATTGACATTGATTATCTTCATGCTGCCCTTTTTGTCCATGGTCTTCTTGGCATACAGCAGCACGCGCAGTCCTGCGGATGAGATGTATTCGAGCCCTTTGAGATCCATCACAAGGCTCTCCACGACGGAAAGGCCGTTTTTGAGCTCGGTCTCCAGTTCCGGTGCTGATATGGTGTCAAGGTGGCCTTCGAGCGCTATCGTAAGCTCTTTATCGTTCAGGTTTTTGTTTATCTTAAGCATTGTCTACTCCTTATCACAATTTCTTGAAAACGGTCATATGGACCTTTTTGCCAACAATGGAGATCTTGATCTCATCTGCGACCCTTCTGAGGATCGACTGTTCATACTTATCCCACTCGGAAAATTCTATGCTGCGGTTCACCAGGTCATCAAGTATATCATAGGGGAGATCCTCATTGAACTCCTCATCAGAGAGCATAGCCTTTTCAAAGGCATCCCTCAGTCTTCCGATAAAGGAATTGGCTGCATCGTTCTCATTTTTGGTGGAGGATGAAATGAATGCCTCTCTCTTCTCCCTGTCCATAACAGTCTCTGTGGTGATATGCAGCGAGATCTCATTGTTCCCGCTCTCGAGCCAGAAGGATGCCTTCAGATCACCTGTGATACTGTGTACAAGGCTCAGCATCTCCTCTGTGCAGAGCACCAGATGCAGTGTTTCCTTAGGACCCATGCCCTTGTACTGCGCAGTTTTCTCGGTCTGGGCAATTGCTTCCTTAAAGCCGTTCTCATTATTGTCGATCATGATAACATCAGACTTCATTCCTGATTCTCCTTTCATGGAAAACAACATTCACGCTGCGTTGTTTTCAGCCTTACCTGCAAATCCATTATAATTTTATCACAAAAATCCCCAAAAATCAAGTACATTTTTATGCTTTTTAACATTTCTTTCAGTGATTTATGAAAATTGACGTAAAATGCGTTACAAAAGGGAATGTAAAAAACGCCCCAAAACAAAAAGCAGCCGCACAAAAAAACGTCTCTGCGTTTTTTTGTGCGGCTATATATGTAATAGCGATTTTTTTACAGCCCGTGATCTCACGTTCACTGCTGTGCATCATCTGTCGGTGCTGTCGAGCTTCTGATGATACATCATCAGGTTGCGGACAGACACTCTTATCTTACGGGATGCCGACAGTATGGGGATGATTATATAGTTATCATAGGCTGCATCATCATTTGCCTCGATGATATCGCCTATCTTGCCTGCAAGCCTCTTATTGGTATACACCTCGAGCAGAATGTCATCACGCTGATCTGCGGAGATACTGCCGAAAATATTCTCATCGATCTTGTAACCGGTGATGTTATCTTCATCAGCCGTCATTTCGAGCCTGTATGTTCCGACCCTCTGCGCAACTGCATAGGCAATGAGCTTTTGTGATATCATCACATTCAGGCATTCTCTGAGGTCCTCAAGATTGTCAAACGCGATGCGGACTACACATAAATCATTCGGTTCCATTTTGATCTCCTTTTCTGTTTCATCAGTTTACAGGTCTGTTCTCTGCGTGCATCTCATCTGCACAGCATAAAGTGCCTCTCTTATTATACTTCATTTTCACCGGATTGTCAAGGCGGGCAAAGCCCTTTGTCACCGTAGACCGCAACGACGAGATAAGCGGGTTCGTGGTATATCTCAACGAGAAACAGGCAGATATCAACAGCGTTCAAAGCTTGCTTTTAACAAGCAAGTGTGAGCCGCAGGCTCATTTCCATTCAGTAGGAGATTGAACTCCTACTGAATGGAAATATGGAACCCATGCCACTCAATGGCATGAACTGCCATTAGAGGCGGGGGACATAGCT
>JAFPYQ010000452.1 GCA_017394475.1 Oscillospiraceae bacterium
AGTCACCCAGTACCCAGCGTATCTTCTGATAGTCGCCGTAGAAATACTCCTGGAGAAGGGGGATGATGGAGTTCTTGAAGATAGTTCCGAGCTGCAGGATATCAGGATCCTGCTTCAGGCGCATGAAATACGCATGACCTATGGTATGTTCCCTGTCAAGAAGGATCTCGATCCTCTTGTTGATGGTGGTCAGGAGCCTTTCTATGCTGATGCCCTCCACATAGGTGTCACCGAAGAGCTCAGGACGGGGGAGCATCTCAATGAATTCAAAACGGCGGCGGATAGCGGTATCGAGAAGGGCGATGGAACGGTCGGCAGTATTCATCGTACCGACGATGAACACGTTAGACGGAACACCGAAAAGTTCCTGGGAATACGCGAGCCTTACCTTAACCTCTTCGCGCTGACCGAGTCTCTTAGTGGGCTCGATGACAGTTATGAGCTCACCGAAGATCTTGGAGATGTTACCACGGTTTATCTCGTCTATGATGAAGACGAATTTTTCTTCGGGTCTCTCCGATGCTCTGTGACAGAATTCCCTGAAGATACCCTTATCAACAACGTACACCATTTCCTTTTTACGTGTACGTTCACCTCTTTCGTTCATAGTCTCGAGGAAGACGGGCTTGATACCCTCGATGAATTCCTCATAGCCCATGGACTGGTGGAAGGTGGTGAATTCTATCTGACCGAAGTTGTTCTTGAGCTCGTTATACCTGTCGAGCATGGAGTCATAATCCTTTGTCATGACAGCTTCGACGGGTATGTCATATATTATGGAAAGCGCATAGTTTACGCTGTTGTATGTCTTACCTGTTCCCGGAGGTCCGTAAAGTATAATATTTTTACCGTTTATCTTGTTTTCTTCGTCCATTTTCTGCGCTCCGTCCTCTGAAAAAATAATCAACTATTACAATAATACCACATATCATCGAAAAATGCAATAGTTAATTTTAAAATTTTTTATGCATGGACATTATATTCGGCCATTGTCTTCTTTATAGCTTTAAAGCGGCAGCTATACTGTGAAAATACCGCTGCAGGACGGAACGGGACGGTTTTCACAAAAAATTCAGCTGTCCATACTGCAATGTCTATTGACTAATCTGTGAAAATGTGGTAAAATCATATTGTTGTTTTTGCATCAGGAACAGCCGACAGTATCCCTGACACTTATGCGGGATATAGGACATCCGGCCCTGATACTGCAGAAGCAGACCAAAGAACGAAGATCGTAAGATCGAAAGGAATATCAGGATATGTGCGGAATAGTTGGTTTTACAGGAGTGCAGCAGGCTGCTCCCATACTCCTTGACGGACTTTCAAAGCTTGAATACAGAGGTTATGACTCCGCGGGCATCGCAGTATGCAATGACAAGGGCGAGACAGTTATTGTAAGGGCAAAGGGCAAGCTCGAGGAACTGGTGAAAAAGACGGACGAAGGCAGAGCTGTGCCGGGCGTGTGCGGCATAGGCCATACCCGCTGGGCTACTCACGGTGAGCCTTCCGAAAACAACGCCCATCCCCATACATCCGATGACGGCGCTGTGACAGGCGTTCACAACGGCATCATCGAGAATTACAAGGATCTTAAGGACAAACTCCTGAAAAAGGGCTATTCTTTCAGGACACAGACCGATACGGAAGTTGCCATAAAGCTTGTGGACTACTACTACAAGAAGACGGGCGCAGATCCTGTGGATTCCATCCACAAGGCTATGCTCCATATAAGGGGCTCCTATGCCCTGTGCATCATGTTCAAGGACAGACCCGGTGAGATATGGGCAGCAAGAAAAGACAGCCCCATGATAATCGGCGTTACCGAGCATGACACATATATCGCATCGGATGTGCCCGCTATACTCAAGTACACCAGAAATGTTTACTATATCGACAATCTTGAATTTGCCAAGATAACTCCGGGCAATGCAGTATTCTATACCATCGACAGCGAGGAGATCGAAAAGAAGAGCGTCACCATCGAGTGGGACACCGAGGCTGCGGAAAAGGGCGGCTACGAGCACTTCATGATCAAGGAGATACACGAACAGCCCCGTGCAGTCCGTGATACTCTTTCATCCCTGATAAAGGACGGCAGGATAGACTTTTCGCAGGCAGGTCTTACCGAGGATGAGATAAAGGAGATATCCCAGATATATATCGTTGCCTGCGGTTCGGCATGGCATGTGGGCATGTGCGCACAGTATGTCATAGAGGACCTTGCAGGGATACCCGTTAGAGTGGAGCTTGCATCGGAATTCCGCTACAGGAAGCTGCTGCTCGACAAGAAGGGACTCGTCATCATCGTTTCCCAGTCCGGCGAGACCGCTGACAGCCGCGAGGCCATGAACATAGCCAAGGAAATGGGTGTACGCACTCTGGGAATAGTAAATGTTGTGGGCAGCTCCATAGCAAGGGATGCGGACAGCGTTATCTATACCCTGGCAGGCCCCGAGATATCGGTTGCCACCACCAAGGCATACAGCGCACAGCTCATAGTTGTATATACCATAGCCATTGAATTTGCAAGAGTGCGCGGCATGATAGACGATGAAAAGTACAAAGCACTCATTTCGGAGCTTGAGACCATCCCCGATAAGATAGAGAAGATACTGGCCGACAAGGAGCGTATCCAGTGGTTCGCCAACAAGTTCTCCGCCGCAAGGGATGTATTCTTCATCGGCAGGGGCATAGACTATGCACTTTGCCTTGAAGGCAGCCTCAAGATGAAGGAGATATCCTATATCCATTCCGAGGCATACGCAGCAGGCGAGCTCAAGCATGGCACCATAAGCCTTATCGAAGACGGCGTTCTGGTCATCGGCGTGCTCACCCAGTCATCACTGTATGAAAAGACACTGAGCAATATGGTGGAGGTCAAGTCCAGGGGCGCATACCTTATGGGCCTCACATCCTACGGTCATTATGCCATCGAGGATACCGCTGATTTCACCATATATGTGCCTAAGATAGATGAGCACTTTGCGGCGAGCCTTGCGGTAGTTCCCCTGCAGCTCATGGGATACTATGTATCCGTTGCAAAGGGTCTTGATGTGGACAAGCCGAGAAACCTTGCAAAATCGGTAACGGTTGAATAACGATCATCATATCGGAGCCACAGCACAGCGGGTAACTCACGGTGCTGTGGCTTTTGGCATCACAGTGACAAACATCCGAAGGGGCGAACGGGTATGAGAAAAGGCGATATAAGTGATATACGCAGGATGGCACTTGCTGCTTTGCTGTTGGTGACCCTTGCATCCTGCGGCACCGCAGCGGATACATCTCCCGATATAACTGTCCCCGCCGTGACAGATACACAGGCGGTACAGACCGCTGTCTCACAGACCGTGACCGCCCCGGCCACCACCACAGAGGAAATATCCGCCGCGGAGACCACCGTAACGGAAACATCCATGACCCCCGAGGAAACGATAAAGCCCGTACAAGCCGCAGATGACCTGTTTGTGAATGCCGATAAGGACTTTTTCGTCCCCTTTGCCGATCCCGGACACAGCTTCTGCAGCATAGATGACGGCCTTGCCGCACCCGTGCGCAGGCAGCGGACGGGCGGGTGCTATGCGTATTCTGCTGTATCCGCCATGCAGAGCAGATACCTGAAAGATCACGGCGAGCTCATCGACATAGACCCTACATATATCATAGACCGCATATATTCTACAGAGTCCTTGCAGGAAGATGCGGGATACACCGAGGAGAAATTCTATCTCCGGAAGGCAAGTGCCAACGATGCGGGCGGGGATATAAACCGTGTGACAGCTGTTCTCTGTGCAGATCCCCTGAACGGATATATACTGACGGGAGCGGATTATATCGAAGCCGATACACGGGACGATATCAAGGATGCCATAATGGAATGCGGGGCTGTTTCCGTGTCGGTGAATCACAATGCAGGGTGTGAGCCGGTGCATGGATACCGCACACAGAACTAC
>JAFPYQ010000453.1 GCA_017394475.1 Oscillospiraceae bacterium
AAAGGGCAGACTTGAAAAGGATACAGTGGGGCTGCTCGAAGAGCTGGGATATGACTGCACAGCCGTCCATGAGAAGGGGCGCAGGCTCATACTCCCCGTGGGAGACAGCATAGAGGTAGTGCTCGCAAAGGCAGCAGACGTCATCACCTACGTTGAGAACGGCGTTTGTGACCTGGGCGTCGTGGGCAAGGATACCATCATCGAAATGAACGGCAAGTTCTTTGAACTGGTGAATCTGGGCTTCGGAAGATGCCGCTTCGCCCTCGCGGGGAAAAAGGGAGATGACTTCTACAGCGGCTCCCATGTGCGCACCATCGCCACGAAATACCCCAATGTGGCAAGGGGATTCTTTGAAAAGAAGAACATGGATGTGGATATAGTCAAGATAGAGGGCAGCGTCGAGCTGGCTCCCCTCCTCGGTCTTTCCCACGCCATAGTGGATATAGTTGAAACAGGCACCACACTCAAGGAGAACGGTCTGGAGGTATTTGAATATATATGCCCCATATCAGCCCGCCTGATAGCCAACATGGTGAGCCTGAAAATGCGCAAGGATGAAATAGAAGGGCTCATAGACAGGATCGAAAAAGCCCTTGCCGAAAGAAACAGGTGATGATATGATACGCAAGATAATCGCAGACGGTACTGCGGAAAAAGAGTTCCTCAAAGAAGTCGAGAAGCGCAACAGCGAGACCGACAGGAAGATCACCGAGATAGTTTCCGAGATAATCGAAAATGTCCGTACAAACGGTGATAAGGCACTTGATGAATATACACTGAAATTTGACGGAAAGCTCCCCGAATACAGGGAAGTTCCCCGCGATGTGATAAACGATTCCCTCAACGATGCAGACCCCGACTTCACATCCGCAGTGCTGAACGCCATGGAGAATATCTCCGATTTCCACAACAGGCAGAAGGAGCAGAGCTTTATCGACACCAGAGCCGACGGATGCATCGTAGGCCAGCGTGTAAGAGGGCTCGACAGAGTGGGCGTATATGTCCCCGGCGGCACAGCTCCCCTTATCTCCACACTCCTTATGAATGTTGTACCCGCCAAGATCGCAGGAGTGGGGGAGATAATCATGATGACCCCTCCCGGCAAGGACGGCAGACCCAATCCCGATATACTCGCTGCCGCTGCGATCTCGGGCGTTGACAGGGTATTCCTTGCAGGGGGAGCACAGGCTCTTGCAGCTCTTGCATACGGCACAGAGACCGTTCCCAAGGTGGACAAGATAACAGGCCCCGGCAATATATTCGTTGCCACCGCTAAGAAACTCCTTTACGGCACTGTTGATATAGATATGATCGCAGGTCCCTCCGAGGTGCTCGTCATCGCCGATGACAAGGCTGACCCCAAGTTCCTTGCAGCTGACCTTATGTCACAGGCAGAGCACGACAAGATCGCCAGCGCCATACTCATCACTACCAGTGAGGATATCGCAGACAGGACATCCGCTGAGATCGAACGCCAGATGCAGTACCTTGAAAGAAAGGATATCATCCGCGTTTCCATAGATACTCACGGCGCCATGATAGTTGTGAAGACCCTGGATGATGCCATAGACCTTGCAAATTCCCTGGCACCAGAGCACCTTGAAATGTCCGTTGAGGATCCGCTTAAATACCTGGGCAGGATCAACAACGCAGGCTCCATATTCCTGGGCGAATACTCCTCCGAGCCTCTCGGCGACTACTATGCAGGTCCCAACCACGTCCTCCCCACCTCGGGCACGGCAAGGTTCTTCTCTCCCCTGTCGGTAAACAGCTTTACAAAGCGTTCCCAGTTCATCTACTACACCGAACAGGCACTGCTGGATGCCAAGGATGATATAATCACCCTTGCCAACAGAGAGGGGCTCACCGCTCACGCAAATGCCATTGCGGTAAGGTTTGAATAATGGTCATATCCCTGCCTTTGTGCAGGGATATCTTGTATATCACATCCGAAGGGGGCGTCAGTCATGAGCAGGAGCTACAGAAAATTCGCTGTGTCAAAGGATCGTGAAAGGCGGATAAAGCATCGCCTTCGGCAGAAGACATTTGCGAACCGCAAGGTAAGAAGATACAAGGGCATCCCCGGCAAGCAGGGCGGATACAGAAAGCTCTATTGCAGCTGGTTCCTGTGTGACTGGCGATGGGTGCCCGGTCAGAATGAAAAAGAGGCGATCCGCCGCGAACTCACAAGCCTCCACCCCGACTACACCGAGGATGAGACAGACAAGATAGTGAATGAATGGAAGAAATTTTATAAAAGAAAATGACCGCAGCGTGTGAAACTGCGGTCTTGTCATATCTGTATCAGTTTGCCCCGATAGCCTCGAATATCTCCATCGGCAGCCGTGATACGCGGCGTGCAAAGGCAATGACGGACTGAGCCCATCCCGGGAGCCCCTTTTTGTTCGCTGCACAATCGGTTATATCTATAAATGTATTGCAGAACAGCACCGCCGCCGCGGAAAACAGCCAGTTGCCCGTTATGATGGAATCTATGGCGACTACCACTGCATCAAATATATTCATGACTATGCCCACGGAAAGGCGGGGGCATTTTGCGGTGACTATAAGCCCCAGCTGATCCGCACCACCCGTGCTTGTTTCGGCGGATACTATCAGTCCGTAGCCCACCCCCGACATACAGGAGCCGATCATCATAGACAGCCCTCTGCCGAAAAGCGGCGTTATCTCGGGATAGGGAAGGTCAAGGAGCACACCCAGCAAAAACATAGCCGCCACAGAGCGCAGCGTGAATGCGTTGCCCTTTACCCGCCAGCCGTATACGAACAGGAACAGGTTGAGCACCGCGAGGGCTATGGTATTGGGGATATGCAGGTAATGATTTATCAGGACACACAAGCCCGTCATCCCGCCCACGGATATGCCGTGGGGATTGAGAAAAAGCACATACGCCGCCGCCGTGAACAACAGCCCTGCCGCAATGCGTACTACCCGCGTCCTGATACTCATATTATTTTCCATGATCATCCTTTTCACTAAACGGTCAACTTTAAACAAAATGCTTTATTATTTTACCATATTATCGCCCGTATGACAAGTATGTATTATAAATTTTGTGAGATTTTCAGATTTATAGCTTTATTTCTTATTTATTATGCACAATTAATAGGATTAAAAAATGCGCATAACCGATGTAGTTATGCGCAAAAAATCATTTATTGAGTTAAAACATATTCTTTACCTGATCCGTCAGTCCAATACTCTATAACATCTGTATTTGGATTATTGCCATTATTGGCATCAAGAGAAGCAATAGGCGCATTCTTCGCTGAAAGGATAAGGTCATATCCCCAAGGAAATGGCTTAGCCGCATTGTAACTCGGCTCTCCCTCATTCATTATTGCCTTGATATCCTCATCAGTAGTATAAAGGATGTAAATGATCCTTCCGTTTCCTCTGTCTGAACTTACTCCAGTTTTTGTTCTCTTATCCGGTGCAGTATTCAAATTGGATGTCTGGCTTGTCATCATTTTTATATGTTTGTTTGTCCAGTTCCTGAGCTGAAAATATCCTACTGTAGGTATTACTGCATTATCATTCGATTTGTGTTCCCATGCCTTAAGCTTTGATGCGTTGGCGTAATAGTCACTTTCACAGGATATTTTTAATAAACCTTCATCATTAAGATTCATCTGCAAATACATATCCGATGTTCCGAAATATCCTTTTCCAAACCCAAAGTAAAGCTCGTTTGTGGCATTTGCATAGGAAGTATCATCAAATCTTTTACCGGTAGGTGAGCCTATACTTCCAAGTCCTTCAGAACCGCTTGATATCCTTCTGTCCGGTGTGTTGAAGAACATACGTCCGTAAAACCTTTTATCGGATTGATTGACAGTATAACCCATATCAGTGGTTTTGCGACCATCCCATATGATCATATGGTAATTTGCCTTGACTTTACCACCAAAATCATGATTTTTATAATACCCCGAAGGATTACTGAGATCGGAAGCGTTCGGCTTTTTAGCGTATGGTTTGAGTATCTCACCATACTCATTAGCTATGCCCATATCGTAAATAAAAGCATTTACAGCATCTTTGGGTGAATCTATCGTTACCTTGCTGGTCTCCCCATTGCGCTGATACTGTGAACCCTGCTCTGCAATAAGGATATTGTTTGCATATCGACGCTGTTCCCCGATATACGTAACAACCGTTTCCTCATTGGTCTGCTGATAGTTCATTACCTTTGCATTGGTTGCGTTGGTCTGTACAGGCTGTATAATATTCATTACACCCACCATGATAATTGAAAATACAGCCATTGCAACAAGCAACTCAACGAGGGTAATTCCTCTAAATCTTTTCATATACCCTCCTTCTATTACTCATGATAAAAATATGCATACCGCA
>JAFPYQ010000043.1 GCA_017394475.1 Oscillospiraceae bacterium
ATTAATGAAACAATTAATGAAGAGATGAATTTATTATTACCCCAGATACCCGATAACAGCCTGACAAAGGAAATAAAAGAAATAATTGATCTGGCAGAACAGTTAAAGGAAAAAAGAAGATTTGTATTTAATGAGTCAGCATCGGATGATGATATCCAAAAATGGGAAAAGACCAATAATGTATCTATCCCCGCATCTTATGCAGACTGGCTGAGATTTTCAAACGGGTCTGTGATCCGCGGGACAGTTGCAGAGTTTTACGGATTAGAAGGGATCGAGATAAATGCTGATGGATTTCCGGAAGATGATGTGGTGATAGGTGAACTTGTGGGAGATGGCGAGCTTGTTTGCTTTTCAAAAGAAAGCGGGAAAATATTCACCGATGACCACGGCGAAACTGCGGAATATGAGAATTTCAACGAAATACTGGAAGAAGTTATATATGATCTGAAAGCTATGTGGTGAGTGAGTTTATATCCGGCATTGTTTTCATGTACTGCATAAAGTGACACATTTTCATAAAATGGTGTATCTTTCCCTGATCGTATTGACATACGGGTGCTGATCTATTATACTATGATAGAAAAGACACAAGAGTGTCACCGGAAGGGAGAAAATGCTATGAAGGAATATCTGCTGCTTTTGCCGATCATATTTATCTTTCATGACATGGAGGAGATAATAGGGTTCCCGCTGTTTTTCAGGAAAAACCCGGATGTGTTCGGAAAACATCCGAAGCTCACCGCAGCCTACAGGGATATCACCAACGAGGGCTTTGCGGTGGCAGTGTATGAGGAGTTCATCCCGTTTTTCGGGGTAAGTCTGCTGGCGTATTATTTTCCGTCCGCGGTGCTTTATGCCCTGTGGTACGGGATAATGCTGTCACTGACCCTGCATTTTGTTCTGCATCTTATCATACCGGTATATGTGGGAAGGTTCATACCGTCTGTCATCACAAGCTGTATATGCCTGCCTGTATGTATACTGATCATGATAAAGACCGCCCCGTTCCTCACCTTTGACCCGCTTACGGTATCCCTTATCGTTCTGACCGTACCCGCAATGATGGCAAACGGAAAGCTGGCACATAAACTTATGCACCTGTTCAGCAGATGGATAAACAAAAATATCCCGGCATAGATCATAAAAAACAAGCCCGTGATGTCACGGGCTTGTGGTCATTATCAAAGAATTATCTCCATACAGATACCAATGTGCAAATCCCGCAACGAGCCGCCCGTTGGCGTGGATGCACTGCCTTTCACCGTCTCTGAAAGGCTTTCGGGCGGTGAAGTCCGTGCCGTTGTTGTCGGAACGGTAGTAGTGGAATTCATGGGCTCTCAGAGTTTCGCCTTTTTTGCACAGCAGATCATCGGAATTTGCGGTGTAGGTGTGGTAGCCGAAATCCACAGGCCGCCCCGCATAAGTGCAGGTACCGTTTATTGCGCCCGCCACATGGTAGGGCGTTCCGTTTTTGTCGCAGACGGTGTCGTGCAGGTACATGAAGCCGCCGCATTCCGCCACGGTGGGGAGACCGTTTCTGATGCTGTCTCTGATGCTCCGGAGCATGGGGGTGTTTGCGGAAAGCTCATCAAGATGGTTTTCCGGGTAACCGCCGCAGAGATACATCACATCACAGGGCGGAACAGCGCTGTCTGTAAGGGGAGAAAAATATGTGAGCTCGCAGCCCGCCTGCTCAAGATAGTCGATGTTGTCCGCATAGGTAAAGCAGAAAGCCGCGTCCTTTGATATGGCTATGCGCTTGTTTATAGGTCTTATATGGGGAGCAGACCCCGTTTCGGGGATATCCGCCGCAAAGCGCTCTATCAGATCGAGGTCAATGTACTTTTCTGCGAGGGCTGCCATTTTATCCAGCTTGTGCCGTATGTTCACATCCTCCGATGCAAGCAGGAGCCCCAGGTGGCGGCTTTCAAGAGCTATCTCATCACATTTAGGGAGGTATCCCGCAAATTCGGTGCCCAGTTCCCTGCATAGCTGCCTTATGCGGCCTTCGAGGGAGGGTGCAAGGCGGTTGAAGATAAAGCCCTTTATATTGTTTTTACGGTATGTGAGCATACCTTTTATAATGGCGCCGAGAGTGTCGCTCATGCCCCGTGCATCAATGACACAGATCACGGGGATATTGCAGATATCCGTCACCCGGGCGGTGGAGTATTCGCCGTTTATGCCGTCATAGAGCCCCATGACACCTTCGGTAACGGATATGTCCGCCCCTGTGGAATACCGCGCATACAAATACCTGAGGGTATCGGGAGAGCAGAAAAAGCTGTCGAGATTGTGGGGCTCTCTGCCGCAGACCGCTCTGTGGAAGGATGTGTCGATGTAATCGGGACCGCATTTGAAGGGGGCTACGGTCAGTCCCCGTTTCACCAAAGCCGCCATGACTGCGGCACAAATTGTTGTCTTTCCCGACCCGCTTGATACTGCGGAAATACATATACCTTTCATTCTGTCAGTCTGCCGGATTCTGCAAAAGTATAGGTGTTATCGCC
>JAFPYQ010000005.1 GCA_017394475.1 Oscillospiraceae bacterium
CCATGTCAAAGAAAAAAGCCTCACTTATGGAGCAGGAACGGCCTGCATTCATAGAGGGCTCGGTAAAAAAAGGCATACCCGAAAAGACTGCATCGGAAATGTTCGATGAACTGGCAGGATTTGCATCCTACGCCTTCAATAAGTCACACGCTGCGGCATATTCTATGGTTGCATATATGACCGCATATCTCAAATGCCATTTCTTCAAGGAGTTCATGTCCGCACAGATGACATCCCTTTCAGGAGATACAGGGAAGATATCCGAATGTATCGCAGAATGTTCTGCAAGGGGAGTGAAGATACTCCCGCCGGATGTGAACGAGAGCGGATGGGGCTTTACCCCCTGTGAGGACGGCATAAGATATTCACTCCTTGCAGCAAAGGGAGTGGGGCCTGCTGTTATCTCCGATATCATAGGAGAACGCGAAAGGGGAGGCAGCTTCACAGGCCTTTCAGATATCATAAGGCGCTGCAAGACCCTAACCACAAGGGTGGTACAATGCCTTATAAAATACGGAGCTATGGACTGCTTTGGCTATAACCGCAGGCAGATGCTCGAACAGTGCGACAAGATAGCGGAAGCGGTGAACGAGAGCATACACTCAAAAATAGACGGACAGATGGACTTTTTCGGCGGCAGCAGCACAGAGGAGACCACATCTGCTGAAGATGAGCTTGAACAGATGGATGAATACCCGAAAGAAAAGCTGCTTGAAATGGAAAAGGAGATACTGGGGATATATATTTCCGGTGATCCTCTGGGAGAGCTCACTATCCTGTCAAAAGCCCTGGGCTTCGGTGACATCAGAAAGGCAAAAGGCCGGCGAAAGGGGGATAAAACAGGATTTGCCGCCACAGTTTCAAAAAAGAAGGAACACATCACCAAAACAGGTGATACTATGGCATTCATCACACTTGCAGACAGCAATGATGCGATAGATGCGGTGGTTTTCCCTGAGCCGTACAAAACCGCGCTTTCCCTTTGCAAAGAGGACAAGCGGGTATTTATACAGGGAACTGTCTCCACGGACAGAGACAACAGCAAGAATATCATTGCGGAAAGGATACTTTCGGACAGGGAGCTTTTGTCCGTATGTTCCGGCGGTACACTGTACATCAGGATAAATTCCGCAGACAAGGAACGTATCGACAGATGTGTGTCCATACTAAAGGCTCACAGCGGCAGAACTCGGGTACTGTTCGTATTTACCGACAAGAAGATACAGGTACAGAACAAGACCGTTCCAACTGCAGAAATATCCGCGAAATGCCTTGAACAGCTTTTTGCTGCTGCAGGGGATGAAAATGTAAGGATAGCTCCGAAAACGTGAGTCTGATATGCTGAAAGGAAGAAGACAATGAAGAAGTTCAAATGGTGGATGATACCAATCATCGCAGTGGCGGTACTGCTCGTTGCAGCATTGTGCTATGTGGCCTATGTTTTCCTCTCCTATTCAAGGATAGAGGATAACCAGACCATAACCACCCTCGGCAATGCCACAGACAGTGCTTCGGTGGATGAAGAATATACCATAGTGTCCTATAATGTAGGATTCGGCGCATATACTCCTGATTTCACATTCTTTATGGATGAGGGAACAGAGAGCCGTGCCGCTTCTGCGGACAGCGTCAGGGAATGTATAAACGGCGTTTGCGAAACAGCATTGTCTTTTGACCCGGACATAGCTCTTTTCCAGGAAGTGGATACCGATTCCACAAGAAGCTGGCATATAGATCAGGCGGTCATGATAAATGATGCGTTCTCAGCCAAGAACAGCTATGACAATGTGTTTGCACAGAATTATCACTCAGCATACCTTATGTACCCGCTGACTAAGCCTCATGGTGCTTCAAATTCGGGACTGCTCACAGAGAGCCGTTTTGATGTGACAACGACCCTCCGCAGACAGCTGCCCATCGCAGACGGCTTCAAAAAGATCCTGGACCTTGACCGCTGCTATTCTATCTCCCATATACCCGTTGATAACGGCAAGGAGCTTATCGTCATAAATGTCCATCTCTCTGCCTACGGCACGGATGCAGCAGAGGGCAATGCCCAGCTCGAAATGCTCTTTGCGGATATGAAGGCTGCCTATGACAGCGGCAATTATGTGATCTGCGGCGGTGACTTCAACCACGATTTCACCACCACATCAAAGGAGTATTACAATCCCGGCACCGATAAGACCTACAGCTGGTGCAATCCCTTCCCCGACAGCATCATCCCCGAGGGCTTCTCGAAATGCACCGACTATGCCGATGGCATGATGCACACCACCAGATATACAAACATCCCCTACGGAGAGGACAGCTTCGTAGTTATAATTGACGGATTCATCGTTTCGGACAATGTGGAATGTACCTATATCCAGAATATCGACACGGGATACAAGTATACAGACCATAATCCTGTTGTCATGAAATTCAGGCTCAGATCGGATAATGACTGATGATACTGCATTTGTGAATAGTGTCTAACATTCCTGTCAGACCTGTGACAGTCAATGTTTAAAGTGCTAAAACTAACAAAACGCACTTGCAATCTTTGTAAAAATCGTATATAATATATACGTTATATGCCCCGAATTATTCGGGGCATTTAAAAAACGCCGGGTCCGTTACGGCAAATTTTTGACAGAAGAAGGTATTATTATGAAAAGGATCAAGATGTACGACATGACCCTCAGAGCTCCCATAAGAGGAGAGACGGGTCTCTCATTCAAGGAAAAGCTGGAGATAGCTCGACTTATAGACCATATCAAGGTCGAAGTCATAGAACTACCCCCTATAGGCAATTCCAAAGCAGATATCCTTGCTAACAAGACCATTGCAGCTACTGTCAAAAACGGACTATCGGCAGCAGTTATGATATGCAGCGGTTCTATAGAGGAAACATGGGAGAGCATCCGCTCTGCACGCCATCCGCAGCTCAATCTCCTCGTTCCCGTTTCTACTGTCCAGATGGAGTATTTCTGCCATAAGAAGGCTCCTGCTATGCTCGCTGCTATCACAGATGAGATGAAGAAGTGCCGCTTCTATTGTGAAAAGGTGGAGTTTTCCGCACTCGATGCCACCCGTGCCGACAGGGATTTCCTTATCAATGCTATAAATGCCGCAGTAGAAGCAGGCGCTAACCGTATAACCGTATGCGATGATGCAGGTCTTATGCTGCCCGATGAATTCGGTGCATTCATAGAGGATCTGAAAAAGAGCATCTCCGCATTTGAAACAGTTGAGCTCTATGTCGAGGTATCCGATGACATGGGGATGGCTGCTGCATGTGCTGCTGCAGCTATCAAGGCAGGAGCTGACGGCATAAAGTGCACAAGCGTGCCCGCAGGCTATCCCACACTCGATCAGATGGCTCTGCTCGTTCAGAAAAAGGGTGCAGAACTTGATGTTGATTCAAGCCTGCGCACCACAGACCTTACCCGCACAGTGGGACAGGTAGCAAGGATACTCGCTCCCGTAAAGGAGACCGAGACACCTTTCAGGGATCTTTCCCTCTCCGGCGTTTCTGAGGTTACACTTGATGCCAACGACGATATGAGCGAGGTCATCAAGGTAGTAAAGCACATGGGATATGACCTTTCCGATGAGGATAACGGCAAGGTCTATGAAGCATTCCGCCGTGTTGCCGACAAGAAACATTATGTAGGCACAAAGGAGCTCGATGTTATAATCGCATCCACTGCTATGCAGGTGCCCTCCAACTACCGCCTTGTGAATTATGTGGTTAACAGCGGCAATATCATCACAGCCACCGCAAATGTGCTCATAGAGAAAAACGGTGAGAAGCTCAGGGGCGTAGGCGTAGGCGACGGCCC
>JAFPYQ010000454.1 GCA_017394475.1 Oscillospiraceae bacterium
ATCGGTCTCTGCCATGAGCCTGTTAAAGGGTATCACCTTTATGGCACTCAATAGTTCTGCATTGCGCCTGTCATCACATATCCAGCCCGTTATGCCTATCATGCAGCCCAGGGATAGATACCTTTCGGCTGTTTTTCTGTCCCCTGTGTAGCAGTGTACCACCGCACGCTTTGCCTGCTCCGGATATTCCGAAAGTATCTGATAGAAATCATCAGCAGCGCTGCGCTCGTGGAGAAATAACGGCTTGCCTGTCTTCTTTGCGATCTCCAGATGCCGTCTGAATACATTCCTCTGCACATCAGCAGGTGAGAACATCCTGTCATAATCAAGACCGCACTCCCCGACTGCAACGGTCGAAGGGCGGGCAAGCAGTTCCTCAAGCACCTTATAGGTGCTCTCCGTGGCGTTGCGCGCCCCATGTGGGTGGATACCTGCCGTGGAATATATCCCGCTGTGGCTTAGTGCAAAATCGGCAGCCTCTTTGCTGGACCTTTCCGATGAGCCTGTTATTATAAAGCCCGTTTCACATCTAAGCGATTCGTTCATTATCTCTTCCTCGCGCCCTTTGAACTGATCGCTGAAAAGGTTGAGACCGATGTCTATATATCTTATCATATCATTCTCTCTTTCTTTGTATGTCGGTTTTTTGTGATCAGTGAATAGTGGTCGGTAACAAGCCGTTTATTCAGCCCGACTGACACTTTATCCGCTCCGGATGTGGGTTACTGTGTACTGATACCATTTACTTACCTATGTCCTGACATGACCACTGACCAATACCGGTATCCCGAAAACCGTTTCATAAACACTGTCAGCGATAGCTGCAAGTTCGCATCCCATAGCTCCCAGCTTTCTGACATAATCCTTTACCTCAGGGGTATAGTCCGCCCTGTCAAGCTCCACTGTTGAGGTTATGACTATCACATTCCCGCATTTTTCCGCCAGATCGCCCACAGCAGACAATATCTTCCCCACGGGATCCTGTTCGTTCTTTTCAAACATCTCATTTGCCAGAAGATTTACCGCATCCTCGATGAGCACCGAGCTTTTCTGCGGTATATCCGCAGTATGCAGGTCGTAATACACTTCCTTCGTCACAAAGCCCTTGCCGCTGCGTATCTGCCGATGATGCTCGATAGTGCGTGCAGCCTCCTCACCGAAGGGCATCATAGTGGCTATGTATATCTTCTCCCCTGCCGACTGTGACAGCAGCTTTTCGCCCAGTGCAGAACGTCCGCTCTTGCTGCCGCCTGTTATCAATGTAAGCATATCTTTTCCCTGTATCTTCCGACATTCATTAAACATTCCCCATCATCAATAAACCTATTCGTTTCAAGTATACCATATTTCTTCCTGTCAGTCAATAAGAATTGTTTCATGTAGTGGATATATGCGGTTATTTTCCGAAAGGCTATTGAAAATCGGGATTTATTATGATATAATCAATTATCAGCTAAATACGCTTTTATCTGCGAGGTAAAAAATGAAACTACTTGCAATAGACGGCAACAGCCTTATGAATCGTGCCTATTACGGCATCAAAGCTCTTTCCACAAAGGACGGCATATTCACCAATGCCCTTTACGGGTTCTTAAATATATATTTCAAGGTGTACAGCGAGATAAAGCCCGATTGCTGCGCTGTGGCCTTCGACCTGCGTGAGCCTACCTTCCGCCATAAGGCGAGCCCCGAATACAAGGCCACACGCCACGGTATGGACGATGAGCTTGCCATGCAGATGCCCTATATCAAGGAGATACTCACATACCTGGGTATCACGGTGCTCGAAAAGCCCGGATTTGAGGCAGATGATATCCTTGGCACCCTTTCTGCCCTTGCAGATGATGAGAATGAATGTTATATCCTCACAGGGGACAGGGACAGCCTGCAGCTCATCACAGAAAATGTCACCGTACTGCTCCATACCAACAAGGGAGAGATACGGTTCACCCCCGAACACTTTGCCGAGGAATACAGCGGCCTTGGACCAAAACAGCTAATTGACCTGAAAGGCCTTATGGGAGATACATCGGATAATATCAGCGGCGTAAAGGGCATAGGTCAGAAAACTGCCACGGAGCTCATGGTAAAGTACGGCAGTATAGAAAAGCTGTATGCAGCCCTTGACAGCGGCGAGGCAGTAGGCACCAAGTCTGTCATGGCCAAGCTCGAAGCAGGCAGGGAAGATGCAAAGATGAGCCGATACCTTGCCGAGATAGTCAAGAATGTCCCCATCCCCGATGATATGGACAGTTACAGGTACAGGGAAATGCAGAGCGAGGCGCTTGCAAAGCTGCTCACAAGGCTCGAGATGACCAAGATACTCACAAAGCTCGAGCTAAAGCCCATCAGGGCGGATATCCCCGAAAAGGTGAAAGCACCTGCCGTGGATATCGGAACATTCACCGTCACCGATACCGCTCCCACAAGCGACTTCTGTTTCATACTGAACGGCAATTCCCACGGGGGGACGCTCTGCACCGCATCGGAAGGGAAATGCTGGTCAACGAATGACCCTGCGGCAATAGCTCAGATACTTTCATCGGATGTGAAGAAAACTGCCTTTGATGCAAAAGAGGCATATAAGCTGTGCTTTGAACAAGGGAAAAAGCTCACCGGTGTCACAGCCGATGTTTTCATAGCCGCATATCTGCTCGATACCAATGCAAAGGAATATACGGTCTCGGGTCTCTGCGGTGAATACGGCGTGCCCTATAATGAGAAGATGGGCGAATTTGCGGATGTGTGTTCTCTTGCAGCACTGTCTGCCGTACTTGATACAGAGCTCGATGCACAGTCTCTCACATCGCTTTACAAGGATATAGAGCTGCCCCTTACGGAAGTCCTGGCATCCATGGAGCATGAGGGCATTGCTGTTGACAGTGAAGGTATAAAGGAATTCGGCCGCTCCCTTGAAGGGGATATGAAGGAACTTGAACAGCGCATATATTTTCGCGCAGGTCATGAGTTCAACATCGCATCCCCAAAACAGCTGGGTACTGTGCTGTTCGAGGAGATGGGGCTCCCTTCGGGCAAAAAGACAAAGACGGGCTATTCCACCAATGCAGATGTGCTCGCTGAGATAGCCGACAAGGATCCCATCGTCGGCGATATACTGCAGTACAGGCAGTATGCAAAGCTGCAGTCCACCTATGTGGAAGGGCTGCTCAAACAGGTGGAGGATGACGGGCGCATCCACACCATCTTCCGCCAGACAGAAACACGCACGGGGCGCATATCCTCCACAGAGCCCAATCTGCAGAACATCCCCGTAAGGACGGAGCTTGGCAGGAACATGCGCAAGTTCTTCATCGCACAGGGTGAAAAGCTGTTCATAGATGCGGACTACAGCCAGATAGAGCTCAGGATCCTGGCATCCCTTTCGGATGATGAGAATATGAAAAAGAGCTTTCTCTCCGGTGAGGATATCCACACAGCCACCGCCGCACAGGTATTTGGTATGCCCCCCTCTATGGTGACACCCGAGATGCGCCGTGCCGCAAAGGCGGTAAACTTCGGCATAGTTTACGGCATCGGCGCATTCTCTCTTGCAAAG
>JAFPYQ010000455.1 GCA_017394475.1 Oscillospiraceae bacterium
GAATTCTGACCGACTGTATTTTTCAGTGCGTTCATATAAAAGCTGCGGTCATTATCAAGTATCGTTATCATATCAACGAGGGTTTGCCGCCAGTCTTCTGTTCCTGCACAGAAGTCAATGAAAATATCTTCCATCTGATAATTGTATATCCACGCTATCAGCTCATATTTATCGTGAAAATGGTGATAAAAAGTTCCCGGAGACATTTCACAGTTATTAGTGATCTCCTTGACCGTGATCTTATCAACATTTTTGCTGTGAGCAAGGTCGTGGAGAGATTCACCGAGGATCTCTTTTGTTGTTTTTCTGTATATCATCGTATCTGTTCCTACTTTCAGGCGGTAGATATGCACTTGCCTTATAATCTTGCAATAATTTACGAGTATAGGAGAAAACGGCTGAAATCGTGCAGGGATTCAGCCGTTTATGCGTCCTTAGTGCGCTCTCCTATATTATAGACATATGGCTGACCGATTTTTGCTGCCTGTCGCTCATTTCAATGTCAGTTTTATGCAGGATTGAACTTATCCTTGCCCTGCTTGCATCTGGGACATTTCCAGTCATCAGGCAGATCTTCAAAGGCTACACCGTCATGCTCGGCTGGGTCGTAAACATATCCGCAGATCGAGCAGATATACTTGCCTGTTCCTTCATCAAGCACAAAATAGCTCTTATCTGGCCATATAGTCTCAGGCGGATTATCAAGATCCATAACTCTCTTTGCCTCAAGGTTTTCATATCCCAAAGGTGTATGTGTCGAACAGTAAACAGTCGGGTGGTTGCGGATAAACACACGAATCGTATTCTGTGTGCTTCTCGCCAGATAAATATCATCGTATACGATGGACAGCTGGTCCGCATACATAGCCTCATCAGTATACGAAATATCACCGTGGATCATATAGAACAGACCGTCATTTTCTACGATAACGATGCTGTTTCCATATGTATGACCGGGTGCGGGGAGCATACGAACACCGGGAGCAATGATCTGGCTTCTGGTGAAGTTATAATAAGCACCGTCCGTGAAATCCACGGGAGTGATGCCGGGGTGATCCTTCAAAGCCCTGACCTCATCCGTATCAAGCTCGACCCTGTTCACATAAAATTTTGCATTCGGGAAGCTCCTGATCTCTCCGGAATGGTCGCTGTGCTTGTGTGTCAGAATGATCTTTGTGACCTGAGAAGGCTCATATCCTGCCGTCTTAAGTGCAGATATATAATCTTCGATCCATCTGCCCATATATGAATGTGCTTTTCCGTCCCATACTGCACCCGGAGTTTCCTTTGGAAGTCCGGTATCAACGAGAATAACATCATCTCCCGTATCAATGACATAATTCTGAAGTGAAGCACGATACTTGACATTATTGTCAAAATGCTCCATACCGTCCTCACCGCCAAATGCGAATCCTTGGGCATGAAAGCCCTTTTCAAAGTATTTGACTGCTTTGATTTCCATAATGATTTCCTCCTTACAGCAAAGGCTGCCGATGTCCACCGACAGCCTGATTTTTATACTTACTTTTCAGCAGGCTCCCACTTGCACCTTACGGGCGAAACGATAGAGCCGTCTTTCTTCATTGCCGCCATAGTTTTGTCAACAACCTTGCGGTCAAGACCTGTCAGCTCGGCGATCTTGCCTGCATTCAGCGGCTCGCCTGCTTTTTTCATTGCTTCTAAGATCTGTTCTTTCTCTGCCATTCGTATGACCTCCTCAGAATGGTATTTCTTCCTTATTATGCTCATTGGGTGAGCAGTTTATCAGCTTTTCGGGCGTGATGATGACCGCACATTTCA
>JAFPYQ010000456.1 GCA_017394475.1 Oscillospiraceae bacterium
CATGCAGCGCCTTTTCGGCATAATCCGAAAGGGTGGCACCCTTCTTGACGGACTGCAGCGTGCTCTCTATCAGGGTCCTGGTCTGCGCGGCTGCCTCACCGGATTTTACCGCAAGATTTCGCACCTCATCGGCTACCACCGCAAAGCCGCGCCCCGCATCACCTGCACGGGCTGCCTCAACAGCCGCATTGAGGGCGAGTATGTTGGTCTGGAAGGCGATATCGTCGATAACGCCGATGATATTCTCTATCCTGCCGGAGATATCCTCTATCTCCTGTACGGCTTCGCGCAGGTTGTGCATGTTCTCCACACCCATCGTGATGGATTCATTCACGCTGACAGTAAGATCCCTTGCCTTTTCAGCCTGCTGTGCATTGCGGCTTATATGGCTGCTCACCTCGGAGACCGATGCGGTTATCTGCTCGATGACATGGCTCTCATCCGCAGCATTCCTGGAAAGCACCGCAGTACCGTCAGAAACATGGACTGAACATTCGTTGACCGATACAGCCGCCTTGTGCACCTCTCCGAAGGTGGAGGAAAGGGAGGAAAGTATCTTGTCCAGGGCATCCCTTATCTCAACGAAATCACCTGTGTAGTCAGCCTGCGTCCTGACGCTGAGATCTCCCTCGGCAACGCTCGTGAGCACCCGCTTGATATCGGTGATATACTCCTTCATGGAATTTATCGTAAGGCTCAGGGAGTTGAGAAGATACAGCGTCTCATCATTCCTGGTACCGCTCGGTGACGGGCTGTACAGATCTCCGCGGGCAAGCATGCCCAGTCTTTCGGATGCCTTATTTAGAGGCTTTGTTATCCTTTTCGCCACTATCCACGAAACAACCGCTGATATGAGGATGAAGACCAGTGCGAATATGGGTGTTATGAACACAGTGCGCTGCAGCGGCTTCATTATCACATCATAGGGGATGAGTATTATGACCCTGAGATCATCATATCTTGCCATGGACTTCCAGCCCACAACATATTTCCGCCCTTTTACCGTGATGATATCGCTTCCGCCCTTTGCCCGTTCCATATTGGTAAGGACCACATTCAGATCGTCAAACTGGGTGTTGAGGGAATTGAGCAGTTCGCCCAGTTCCGCAAAGCCCTCATCGGCCTCAGCCAGATCCATGACATTATCGCCCTTTTTCAGCAGCTCTCCCTGACTCTCCGATACCACCATACCAAGTCTTGTGATGGCAAAGCCGTCCGCACCGTAGATATTGGTCTTCTCAAAATCCACGAATATGGTATCGAGCACCTTTGATTCGGTGATATCCGCATTATTTATAGCCGTGGAATAGCACGACGTGAAAACCGATATGTCATTCTCAACTACCTCTGACATACGGTGATACATGATCTGAACGTAGCACAGTGCCAGCACCGTTATGGCAATAGTTCCCGCAACGGTACACAACAGCACGATCCTTGCCGCGACAGTCGTCTTTCTTCCGATCTTTTCTTTCTTTTGCATAATGTTACCATCATCTGTCAATAAATCATACAATCGGCATATACATCCTGTATAGAAGCACAAATAAGTATACATCTTAATTTTACCACAAAACGGGGGATAATATGTTAAATTTATGTGAATTTTACACAATTTCCGCTTACTCCCACTCTTGCCCGCACGGGTCTTAGCGGTGTCCTGACCTAACGATCCTCAGCAGATCACCGACCACTGAACGCAAATTCCCGCGATTTACACAAAAAAACAAAAAAGACTTGACTACAATGCGAATTTGTAATATAATAAATAGGTATACGATGTTGAACGCACCTGTTGAATAACAGGACATAATATAGATCAGTAGGTGAAAAAGATGATCCGTGCAGCTGCGGCTATGGTAAAATGTCTTGAAGCAGAGGGTATAAATTGCGTGTTCGGGTATCCCGGCGCAGCTATATGCCCTTTTTATGATGAGCTCTATTCTTCGGATATACACCATGTGCTCGTCCGTCATGAGGCAAACGCAGGCCATGCTGCAAGCGGCTATGCAAGGATGACCAACCGCCCTGCGGTGTGTATAGCCACATCCGGTCCGGGCGCTACCAATCTGCTGACCGCCATCGCCACTGCCTATGCCGACAGCATACCCCTCATCTGCATAACGGGACAGGTATCCACAGATCAGATAGGCTGCGATGTTTTCCAGGAAGTTGATATAACAGGCGCTGCAGAGCCCTTCGTAAAATACAGCTACCTGGTGAAGGATGCAAACGACATCCCCCGCATATTCAAGGAAGCCTTCTATCTTGCAGGCACAGGGCGCAAGGGTCCCGTGCTCATAGATGTTCCGCAGGATGTGCAGAACGTGCAGATAGATTTTGAATACCCATACGATATAAAGATGCGCACCTACAAGCCCACCTACAAGGGCAATCCGCTGCAGATACAGCGTATATGCGATGCGGTGAACAAGGCTCAGAGGCCTCTGCTGTGCGTAGGCGGCGGCATATTCCTTTCGGGTGCCGAGCGCGAGGTGGCAGAATTTGCCAAGAAGGCATGCATCCCCGCCGTATCCACTATGATGGGACTTTCCATCTTCCCCACAGATCACCCCATGTATGTGGGCATGATCGGCATGCACGGTCTCAGGTCCGCCAATACCGCCATGAACTCCTGCGATACTATCATCATGATAGGTGCAAGAGTGGGTGACAGGGCAGTGCGTTCACCCTCATTCCTTGCCGAGGGCAAGACCGTCATACACATAGATGTGGACCCTGCCGAGATCGGCAAGAACATACCCGTGGACATACCGCTGGTAGGCGACTGCAAGGTGATACTCTCCGAGCTCTGCGAGATGGAGTATGACAACGACCATTCCGACTGGATAGAGCAGGTATTTGACATAAAGAACGCTGTCCCCGAGAATGAGGAGACAGAAGGATATATAAACCCCAAGGTGTTCATAAGGAAGCTGTCCGACAGGCTGCCCGATGATACGGTATGCGTTGCGGATGTAGGCTCCAATCAGATATGGACTTGCAATCACTACGGATTCCGCAAGGGGGCTCGTTTCCTCACCACAGGCGGCATGGGTACTATGGGCTATTCCCTCCCCTGCGGCATCGGCGCCAAAATGGCAGCTCCCGAAAGAGAGGTCGTGGTGATATGCGGCGACGGCTCCTTCCAGATGCAGCTCATGGAGCTTGCAACCATCATCCAGGAGAATATCTCCGTCAAGATAATCGTGATGAAGAACAAGCGCTTAGGTATGGTGCGTGAGCTCCAGACAAAGTGCTACGATGACAGGCTCATCGCCACGGATATCGGCAATTATCCCGATTTCGTCGCCCTTGCCAACTCCTACGGCATCGAGGCAGACAGGGTCAGCACTATGGCAGAGGCAGAGGAGAAGATAGAAAAGCTCGCCTCATCAAAAAAGGCATATCTGCTCGAATGCAACGTATACAAGCTTGAATCAACTTTATGATCCTATGTGCTCCGTACAGCACCGGCGCAGAGAGCAACAGGAGAGGAAATTATGAAACATACAGTATCAGTTCTCGTCGAAAACCGTGCAGGTGTGCTGGCGCGCATAGCAGGGCTTTTCGCAAGGCGAGGATTCAATATAGACTCCCTTGCTGTGGGGGAGACCAATGATCCCACCATATCAAGGATAACCATAGTTGCGGACGGCGACGACCACACCGCACAGCAGCTTGAAAAGCAGCTCAACAAGCTGGTGGACACCATAAAGGTGCGCACTCTCTCCCCGGATGAACTGCTGGCAAGAGAGCTCCAGCTCATAAAGCTCAACGCCACCCCCGCACAGCGCAGCGAGATACTCACGATCTGTGAAGTGATGGGCGGCAAGATAGTGGATATGACACCCACATCCATCACCATAGAGATATCGGACTCCCCCGAGCATCTGCAGCGTTTCAGGGCGCTCATCGAGGGGTACGGCATCAAGGAGATAGTCCGCACGGGCACCATCGCCATCCAGAAGGGCGTTGTGACCATCAGATAAACTGCCACGGAGCAGTCACCGCATGTACAGGAGGGAATATGGGAATTTTTGATGTTTTCAAAAAACAGCCGACACCCGCACCTCAGCCGGCATCGACTCCGCAGCCTGCACCATCGGCAGGCGTATCGCTCACAAAGAACCCAGAGCTTGACAAAAAGATATCCCTGCGCAAGAATATCGTCGTCGATCTCACAAAGAAGCAGAATATCGGCATAACCGCCGCAAGGGTGGTATTCGTGCTCGACCATTCGGGCTCCATGAGGCAGATGTACAAGGACGGCACCGTGCAGGATGTGCTTGAACGCATCTTCCCCATCGCCATGCACTTTGATGACAATGCGGAAATGGAGTTCTATCTTTTCGACAGCAATTTCAGGGAGCTCATCCCAGTGAATTACAACAGCATAGACGGGTATGTGCAGCGTGTGATCCTTTCAAGGAATGACCATTTCGGCGGCACCATGTATGCCCCTGTGATAAAGGAGATCACCGACAGGTACACCAAGCGTGAGCCCGCAGCTATATCCACCTTCGTCATCTTCATCACCGACGGCAGCAACTCCGACAAGAAGGATGCAAAGGAAGCCATCACCACCGCCGCCAACTACAATATTTTCTGGAAATTCGTAGGTATCGGCAATGAAAAGTTTGAATTTCTCGAAAGGCTCGATGAATTAGAAGGCAGATTCGTTGACAATGCGAACTTTGTCAGCATAAACGACATCACCAAGATAGATGACAGGCAGCTTTACTCCCGCCTGCTGGAGGAATACGGCGACTGGTCGGCAGCTGCAAGACAGAAGGGTCTTAAGGTGTGACCCTACATCTGCCCCTTTCCGGAGCAGATACAAGCAAGTCAAAAATGAGTTGTACTCTTGATGAGTATGGTTTCATTCACATAGAAACAAAACTGGAGGAAAATAAAATGTCCGATGCAAGAATTTTTTATCAGGAAGACTGCGATCTCGGCAGACTCGACGGCAAGACCGTTGCTATAATAGGCTATGGCTCACAGGGTCACGCTCATGCGCTCAACCTCAAAGAGAGCGGCGTAAATGTAGTAGTAGGCCTGTATGAGGGCTCCAAGAGCGCTCAGAAGGCAAAGGATCAGGGTCTCACCGTTGTATCCGTTGAAGAGGCTGCTAAGCAGGGCGATGTTATCATGATACTCATCCCCGATGAGAAGCAGGCTGATGTTTACGCATCCGAGATAGCTCCCAACCTCACCGCAGGCAAGACTCTCGCATTTGCCCACGGCTTCAATATCCACTTCGGCTGCATCAAGCCCCCCAAGGATGTAAATGTCATCATGATCGCTCCCAAGGCTCCCGGTCACACTGTAAGAAGTGAGTACCAGGCAGGCAAGGGCACTCCCTGCCTTATCGCTGTTGAGCAGGATGCAACAGGCGATGCATGGGATATCGGTCTGGCTTATGCCCTGGGTATCGGCGGTGCAAGAGCGGGCGTTCTCGAAACAACATTCAGGACCGAGACCGAGACAGACCTCTTCGGTGAGCAGGCTGTTCTCTGCGGCGGCGTTTGCGCACTCATGCAGGCAGGCTTTGAGACCCTCACAGAGGCCGGCTACGATCCCAGAAACGCTTACTTTGAGTGCATCCACGAGATGAAGCTCATCGTTGACCTTATCTATCAGTCCGGCTTTGCCGGCATGAGATACTCCATCTCCAACACAGCAGAGTACGGTGACTACACCACAGGCCCCAAGATCATCACCGAGGATACAAAGAATGCTATGAAGAAGGTACTTGCCGACATCCAGGACGGTTCCTTCGCAAAGCAGTTCCTCCTCGATATGTCTCCTGCAGGCAGACAGGTACACTTCCAGGCTATGAGGAAGCTTGCTTCCGAGCATCCTGCTGAGCAGATCGGCAAGGAGATCAGAAAGCTTTACAGCTGGAACAACGAGAACGAGAAGCTCATAAACAACTAAGGAAACGCTGAATAAATATGTCTTCCCCGCCTTATGCGGGGAAGACAGTTTTTCAGCCCTTCCTGAACTATCTCACGTTTTCAAAGATAAGGGTATACGCGTTCAAACTCCTTCGATATGCCAAGAAAGGAAACACTGTATGAAGATATCCAAGATGAGTGCAGCACTGCTGTCGGGTATGATAGCCTTTTCCTGCACAGGCGGAACAGCCTTTGCCGAAGTGGAGCCCTCGATCATCTCTGTCACTTCCGGTATATTCACATTCTCAAAGCTCCCCGCTCCCAAAGATCTGAAAGTGATTGATATCGCCGAAACATCCGTCACCCTGAAATGGAACAAGGTAAAAGGTGCCAAGAGCTACAAAGTCTATATCTACAACACGGAAAAGAAGAAATACACTGTATATACGACCGTAGAGGATACTTCCTGCAAGGTCGAAAAGCTTAAGTCGAACAAGACCTATACCTTTGCCGTTGCTGCAGTGACCGAAAAGGGCGGAAAGACCGTGAGCGGCGAAAGATCAAAGGGTGTTAAGTCTAAAACCGCCAAGAAAAAGCCGGTAAAAAAATTTGTTCTGAAAAAATATGCCCTGAAAGAGCCTACCGTCAAAATAGTGGCTTGCAAGGAAGTATTCCCCAAGGACGGAGCAACAGCTAAATTATTCAAGGATATCTACGGCGGTAACATAAGATGGTACCCCACTGTCTGGGATTTCCGCTATGCCGACCTTGCTACCTTTGTTTACGGCGGTGAAGGGATAGATCTTTGCCCCTATGACGCCGAGCTGTTCAAAAAGGGAATGGAGAGCAGCTATTTTGAGCCTATCGACAGCTATGTCGATCTGAAAAGCGATATGTGGCAATCTGTCAGCACAGGCGTTGAAGCGGGCAAAGCCAACGAAAAGCATTATCTGCTGGCTACGGATGCACCCTCAAAGAAGGACATAAGCGGATTTATGCTGGTAAAGGGGACTGCAACCCCTGAAGGAGCAGCCCGCCTTGCGGAGTGTGAACTGTACATCACAGCCAGCGGCAGCTCCAAAACTTCAATGAGCACCGGGAAAAAGCAGAGCGGCGTATTTACCGAGATCTATGAAAGGCTCACTGATGACCTTGCGATAGACGAACTCAGGCAGAGCCGCTGACACCCCGATGATATGCACTTCAAACCACTTGCCGATAAAGTAAGATACTTTAAGGAAAACGAGAAAGGAGTGGCAACTATGTGTAAAGTTATAGAAGATATGCGCAAGGAAGCTATAGAGTACGACAGAGTAGAGATCGCAAAAGATATGATAAAAGACGGTATGCTGTCACTCGAACAGATAGCGCATTATTCAAGACTCGCTCTTGAAAAGGTGAAGGAACTTGCCGAAAGCAAGCCTGTTGAAGCATGACACCAGAAAAGGACAGCCTCTGCTGTCCTTTTTGTTTATTTACAGGTGTATACTTGATTTTTCCCGTGTTTTGCTGTATAATTAACTGATAGTGGTCGATATGCTGACCACCGAAAAATCCTAAAAACAGGAACATAAAACATGGAAAATTTTGATGTATGTGTCATAGGCGCGGGGCACGCAGGAGTCGAGGCAGCCCTGGCAGCAGCAAGACTGGGGGCTAAGACCGCCCTTTTCACCATAACCCTTGACGGTATCGCAAACATGCCCTGCAACCCGTCCATCGGCGGGACTGCAAAGGGCCACCTTGTGCGTGAGATAGATGCACTGGGGGGCGAGATGGGCAAGGCGGCGGATGCCTGTTATATACAGAGCCGTATGCTCAACCGCGGGAAAGGCCCTGCGGTACATTCCCTGCGCGTTCAGGCAGACAGGATAAAGTACCACTGCCACATGAAGCAGGTGTGCGAATCACAGGAAGGGTTGTACATAAAGCAGGCGGAGATCGTTAAGATCCTAACCGAAAACGGCGCTGTCACAGGTGTTGTGACAAAGCTCGGCACCGTGTACGGTGCTAAGAAGGTGATAATCGCCACAGGGACATATCTTGGCGGCGTTATCCATGTGGGGGAGATCTCCTATCACAGCGGCCCGGATGCCACTCTCCCCGCTGATGCCCTCACCGACAGCCTGAAGGAGCTGGGGCTCTCCATGCGCAGGTTCAAGACAGGCACCCCTTCAAGAGTGCACCGCAGGAGCATAGATTTTGACCTTCTTGAACGGCAGGACGGCGATGAGGACATACAGCCCTTCTCCTTTGAGACCGACCGCAGCACCATGCGCAATCTGGTTTCCTGCTACATCGCCTATACCAATGACGACACACACCGCGTCATACGCGAGAATATAGACCGCTCCCCCATCTATTCCGGAAGGATACACGCCATAGGGCCGCGCTACTGCCCATCCATAGAGGATAAGATAATGCGCTTCCCAGACAAGCCCCGCCATCAGCTTTTCATCGAGCCTATGGGTCTTGATACCGATGAATACTACCTGCAGGGCATGTCATCCTCCCTCCCAGAGGAGGTGCAGCTGGCGTTTTTGCACACCATAAAGGGTCTCGAACACGTTGAGATAATGCGAAACGCATACGCCATAGAATATGACTGCGTAGACCCCACAGAGCTATATCACACATTAGAGAGCAAGAAGGTGAAGGGGCTGTACGGTGCAGGACAGTTCAACGGCACATCGGGCTATGAGGAGGCAGCCGCACAGGGGCTCATCGCAGGCATAAACGCCGCACTTTCCGTCATGGGGCGGGAACAGATAAGCCTTCCCCGCTCATCCTCATACATAGGCACACTGATAGACGACCTTGTGATAAAGGGCTGCTCTGACCCATACCGCATGATGACCAGCCGCAGCGAATACAGGCTCATCCTCAGGCAGGACAATGCCGATGAACGCCTCACTCCCTTAGGCCATGAGATAGGGCTCATCAGCGATGAACGCTACAAGAGCTATCTTGAAAAGCAGGAACAGATAAACGCGGAGATAAAGCGCCTGAGATCCACATCCATCGCCCCCTCCCCGGAGCTTGACAAAATGCTCACGGAAAAGGGCAGTGCTCCTCTTGCCCAGTCGGTGAAAATGGCGGAGCTCATCAAGCGCCCCCAGCTTTGCTATGATGATCTCATCCCCTTTGACAGCACCGCCCCCCACCTGCCCTATGAGATAAAGGAACAGGCAGAACTGAAAATAGAATATGAGGGATACATCACCCGTCAGCTTGAGGAAGTGGAGCGGGCGCAGAAGCTCGAACACAGGAAGATACCCGATGATATTGATTACAGCACCCTTACCGGACTGTCACTGGAGGCTGTGGAAAAGCTGGCAAAAATACGCCCCTCCAACTTAGGCGAGGCATCCCGCATTTCGGGCATATCCCCTGCGGATGTACAGGTGCTCTCCATACTAATAGAAAAGATGAAGGCAGCACAATGATCTGTGCAGCCTTTTACGAAAGGAAAGACCATGGACAGTTGGCTCATTGACAAGCAGCTCCCCTATCACTTCATTTCCGCCAGCGGACTTATCAGGAAAGAGGGACACATTCTGCTGATACACTCTCTCAGGCGGGGCTGGGAAATGCCAGGGGGACTGGCAGAGCAGGGAGAGTCCGTCATAGAAACATTAAAGTGTGAAGTCCTGGAGGAATCGGGTATAGTATGTGAACCCGAACACTTCACGGGTATATATCAGAACCTGATGATAAAGGACGGATACGGTCCCCTTGAAGGCATGAAGCTGCCCCCTGTGGTGAATCTCACTTTTATATGCAGATATGTGAGCGGTGAACCCACTGTCACCGAAGGCTGTGACGATGCCCGCTGGGTGGTTCCCGACGAAGCTGCAGGGATGATAACACATCCGCTGTACAAAAAGCAGCTTGCGGATATGCTGGCTTACAGCGGCTCCATAGTCCTGGACACTTTCAGATACAACAATGACCCGATGAAAATGATGTTCCTTTCCGAAACGATACTGTGAACCCAAAACATGAAACAAATGCCATCCCCGTTCCCATATTCTTGGGATGGAGATGGTCTCTGTTATAGAACATGATCTGTATGCCGATCATGCAAAAAACACGGGAGCAGCGCACTGCTCCCGCTTTTGTTTGTTTATGATAAGGAATTATTCCTCGTCAGCGCTCTCGTCGATATCCTCTGCATCGGTGTCATCGCCTGCAGCTCTCATGGAGAGGCTGATGCGCTTCTTGTCGATATCGGCACCTGTGATCTTAGCAGTTACCTCGTCGCCTACAGCAACTACTTCCTTCACATCGTTCACCTTCTTGTCAGCAAGCTGAGAGATGTGAACAAGGCCGTCGATACCGGGCATGATCCTTACGAATGCACCGAAGGGAGTTATGGAAACTACCTTGCCTGTAACAACATCGCCAACGCTGTACTGTGCAGCGAACTGTGCCCAGGGATTGTCCTCATCCTTCTTGTAGCCCAGGGAGATACGTCCCTTCTCACGGTCGAGATCCTTGATGTATACTTCAAGCTCGTCACCGATCTTTACTACCTCAGAGGGATGCTTGATGCGATCCCAGGAAAGCTCGGAAATGTGTACCATGCCGTCGATGCCGCCGAGATCGATAAATGCACCATAGCTTGTGATGCTCTTTACTGCGCCCTTGAATACATCGCCAACCTGTACGCTCTCCCAGAACTTCTCCTTAGCAGCCTCGCGCTCCTCGGAAAGTACCTTGCGGATAGAACCAACTGCTCTGTTGCGCTGCTCGTTCACTTCGATAACAACGAAACGCTGGTTGGTCTTTACGATATCCTCTATCTTTGCATCGCGTCTTACGCTTGCCTGAGACTGGGGAATGAATACTCTAACGCCCTTGTAGAGTATGATAGCGCCGCCCTTAACGAGGCTTGTAACAGGACCCTCGAGAACTTCGCCTGTCTCCTTAGCCTTGACGATATCGTCAAAGCCCTTCATTGCGTCTACCTTCTTCTTGGAAAGGGAAACAGTGCCTTCTGCGTCATTGATCTTTATAACGATGAGATCTATCTCGTCGCCGATCTTTACTACATCAGCAGTAGTAAGGGTTGGATCATCGGTAAGTTCTTCAAGAGAAACGTAGCCGGACTGCTTTGTGCCGAGGTCTACGGCAATATCGTTATTGTTGATGGCAATAACCGTTCCTTTCACCCTGTTACCGGTATATATTCTTTTGAAAGAAGCGTCAAGAGCCTCCTCAAAGTTAAAGTTCTCCTCGTTAAAAATCTGCTCACTCATGTGGTTTGCAACCTCCTTGATTATATGCGCCGGAGTCGATGCACCGGCGGTGATACCTACCTTAGTATCACTATGAAAATGCCCTTGGGGCATGATCAGTCTTGATTCATCCACATTCTCGATGTGGTAAGTCTCACAGTACTTCCTGCAGATATCAGCCAGCTTATTGGTATTGGATGAATGGTGACCGCCTATGACGATCATCACATCACACTGCTTTGCCAGCTCCTCTGCCTCGCTCTGCCTTTCAGATGTGGCGCGGCAAATCGTGTCATATACTGTGACATTGTTGTATTTCTTCGCTATCTGCCTGCATTCCTGCCATACACTCACGTTGTATGTGGTCTGGGGCATCACAGCGATATCCGCTGTGCCTGCAGTTTCAAGGTACTCCTTCAATGCATCCGTATCCGGGACTATCACCACGTCTTTCCCGTGACCCGCTATACCCTGCACCTCGGGATGATCCCTGTCGCCTACTATGACGACCTGCACGCCGTTTTCAGCGCACTTTGCGGCAATATCCTGTATCCGTCTTACAAAGGGACAGGTGCCGTCCTTGTATGCTATATTGTTCTTTTCAAGAGCTCTGTACACACCCGCACCCACGCCGTGGGAACGTATTATCACCGTGCGCCCGTCTGCCTGCGAGATATCCTCTATCCTGCCGATACCCTTTGCTATGAGCTCATCGGTGACATCCTTGTTGTGGATGAGCTCGCCCAGTGTACAAGCATTCTCGCTGTCAAGAGCCATCTGCACAGCCCTGTTGACACCGAAGCAGAACCCCGCTTTTGATGCTATCGTTATCATCTCAGCCAATACCGCTTATCGTCCCGCCTTGCATCAATCACCGAATCAATATAAACATCTGTTCCTTCAATTTTGAAAAGAAGAATAAACCACTTTTCAAAAAGAACATATCGATATTTGTTATTTGGCATATAATCGCCCTTATATATCGGAAAGCGCTCAGGCATCTGTTTCAGAGACTCTGCTGCACTCTTGAATGATACAGCAAGCTTTTTTGCAGCATTGACATTTACCTTTGCTATAAAGGCAGCATGTCTGCCAAGCATCTCATACACATTTTGTGAAATGATCACATTGTACCGGAGGAGTTCCTCATCCATTTGCACTGTACTCCTCAATAGTTTCCATCATCATTTCATATGTTTCGTCGATCGAATACCCTTTGAAGCCTTTCCTGCGATCTTCTTCGGCTGATACAAGGTCTTCCCTTATCTTGAGCATTCTTTCACGATGTTCAAAGGCATCAATATCCATCACGACAAGGTCTCCCCTGCCATTTACTGTAAGATACACAGGCTCGGAAG
>JAFPYQ010000044.1 GCA_017394475.1 Oscillospiraceae bacterium
AATTCCTCATCGGGCTGAAAACGGCCGAGGGTCTTGATGCACATATTTCCGCCCTCAAAGTAATAGTCCACAAATTCCTTGTTGAGCCAGAGATTTGCCTTTCTTTCATAGGAGGATGGCATATAGAAATAGACCATATCATCCGTGGGAGCAACTACCTTGAATTCGATATGGCAGTTCTTGCCCTTTTCTATGGGAACATACTTTATATGTGAACCATAGGTGGAACGCTTGGCATTTTCGGGGATGGTATCCGCTACTTTTATCTTTCTGAAATAGCGTATATCCTTGTTGCCGACGATATGTGAGAGCAGCTTGTTCTGATTCTCAAAGGGATCATCAAGCCCGAATTCCAGATCCTGCACGGATTCATCCGCCATAAAGCCCAGGGGCAGGGCATAGGGGTTCTCATATACCGCAAAGATATCCTGGTCATCGGAATTTGTGAGCAGAAGCGAATCGTAGGACTTATCCTCGGGGATGATGCCCTCTTCGTTCTTCTCCTTGTCCATGATATATTTTATGCCGAACAGCGCATCCGTCACATAGGTAGCACCCTTGTACTTTATATAGTGGCCGCCGTAGGAAAAGCCCATCTTGCGCAGGAACTGTATCGGTGCGGCATTGAGGGTGGAGCTTGAATGGGAAACACCGAACGAGCCAATGGCAAGGGCATCGTTTACTGTGCGGTGATAGTTCTTCTCGATGCGGTAGAACCCGCTTTCATCGAAGGGGTCCTTGTCATACACCATTGAGACGGTATCCCTGCCCAGAGTGATATATCTGTTGTAGGATGAATATTTGGAATACACCACGTCCTTGTTTATGGCGTACATAGTGGCAAGGGTGGTGCCGAAAAGCTCACCTGTTATTATCACGCCCATCACATAGGTGAGCACCTTGCGCCTGCTTGCGGTGGATATGCGGATAAATCTGAGCAGAAGTGCATAGGCAAAGGTGAACAGCACCGTATACCACACACTGAGGACCAGGTCCACGCCGTCAAACTCCTGCCTGCCCACATAGAAGGCATAGAGTATGAGTGCCAGTGCTGAAAAGCCCAGTTCCTTGAAGGTGATGCCCGAAAGTCTTTCAAAGGTGAGCGCCCCCATCACAAGGAGGATGAAGCTGAACACAAAGCTGTAACGGTAGGGCAGCCAGTTCGGTACCTGGAAGCCGTGCCACGCCAGGTCCACCGTTGAAAGATACATAGAGGCAAGCACGGACATGAGCACGCAGCCCAGGCCCATCTTTTCACGGAAGCGTATCCTTTCGTTGAGGAAGAAAAGCGGTATCAGCAGCACTGTCAGCACTCCGCAGTATACCACGGGAGAGCCTTCGGGGCGGCATGTATCGTACACATTGGGCAGGAGGTTCTTGAAAAAGTCAAGGAAATCGAACTGGGTTTCCAGCTTATAGCTGGGTTTGGTAAAATCGAATTTGCCCAGAGAAAGGGAGTAATACAGCGGGACGAGCACCCAGCCTGCGGTGAAGGCGGAGATTATGCCGCCTGCTGCAAATCCGCAGCCCGCCTGCACAAAGCCCTTGAAGGAGAACAGATAGTCCTTCTTCCCTGCAAAATAATAATACAGGAAATAGATTATGCTGAAAAAGGCTATCATCCAGCCGATATAGAAGTGCGCCATGAACATCAGCGACAGCGGAATCATGAACGGGAGCCACTTCTTATCGTCTATGATATGCTCTATGCCCTTGATGATAAGGGGCAGATATATGAGCCCGTCGAGCCACATGGGGTTCATGAGCTGAACTATCATATACCCCATAAGGGCGTACATCACTGCAAATACAAAGCCCGTGCCCCTGCGGCATTTCCTGCTGTGGGTGAGGTAATACATGAATGTGACTGCTGCGGCACCCACCTTGCAGAGCTGCATTATCAGCAGCGATTCGGTCATCATCGAGCGCGGCAGCAGCATCGGGATGATGACGAAGGGGCTTGCAAGATAATAGGCATACATACCCATTATCTCACCAGAGAAGTTTCGGCTGAATGAATTGAGCAAAGAACCGTTCCCGTGGAGGGCGTCTCTCAGGTTCTCATAATAGTAGACATACTGTCCGTTGAGGTCGAGGACGAGCACGGACATATCGCCGAAGGGATGCACGCCGAATGCGGCATAGGCGCCGAACAGTATCGCCATGGGCAGAAAGAACACTGCGATATAGCTCTTATGGGCCTTTATGAACTGCCACAGCCGTGAAGCGAGTTTCGTGTTTTTGGGAGAAGCATCCTCTTTTTTCTCCTCGGTCTTCACCGGTGCTGCCTCCCCTTCTTCCGCGGGGGAAGTTTCCTCGGAGAGTGTTTCAGTGGAGGGTTCGGCAGGCTGCATCACGCTGTCGCTCTCTGCCGCAGCTTCGGGAACGCCGGCGGTATCATCGGCAATACCGCCGATATCGCCGCTCCCGGCATCATCATTTATATCAAGTTCCTTATTCACATCGTTGGTCATGAAAATACTCCTGTACATAAGTGACGCAGCAATGCCGCCGTCACATAATAAACCACATTATATTATACTACAATACTCACAGAAAATCAAGCACATTTTCCCCATGCGGACAAAGTGCGGACAAAGTCCGCTGTTATTTCGCTTATTTTTTGTCAAAGCCGTATTTTTTGCAACCCGGAAGATTTTATTCTGCTGCTACTCTACT
>JAFPYQ010000457.1 GCA_017394475.1 Oscillospiraceae bacterium
CGAGATTACAAACCTTATGGCGTATGTAAAATCGGAAGTGTTTGAGTGCGGCGGCTAAACTTACATATCAGCGCCGAGCAGAGCAGCGGCGACAGCCGCTGTGAATGCGGACAGGCTGAGGCAGCACAATTTTTTGTTTTGTGGCATTTTTTACAGCCCCCTTGTTTCTCATTATTTCCACTTTATGGTGGCTGTGAATGTGCCCTTATCTGTATCAAGTGAACTCTCAAAGCCGTGCTTGTCGCAGATATTTTTCACTATATACAGTCCGAGACCGCTGCCATTCTGCCCGCTGCGGCTGCTGTCCCCCTTGACAAAGGGCTTGAACAGTTCATCGGCAGTCTTGTCATTTTTTCCGTCATACCGGTTTTTCACGGTGAAGCTGTTATCCGAAACAGATACTTCTATGGTGCTGCCTGCTGATGCGTACTTCACCGCATTCGCTATCAGATTGTCAACAGCCTGTGTCATGAGCAGTTTGTCTGCATCTGCCGTACCGCTGCCGCTTATCTTCACGGTGACATTGTTTTCATCAGCCATTATCCTGTATTTATCCGCCGCATCCTGTGCAGCTCTCTTTATATCAAAATCCTCCCTTTTCAGCTCTGTAATGCTCTCTATCTTTGACAATTCAAGCACATTGGTTATCATGCTGTCCATATACCGCACATTTGTCAGTATCATTTCCGAATAGTGTTTCTGTTTTTCCGGTGAGGGATTCTCGCTTAACATCTCCGCACATCCCGAGATCGCCATGAGGGGCGTTTTAAGGTCATGGGCAAGAGTGTTGGTCATATCACGGCGATAGTCCTCCATTGCATAATGAGCCTTGTAGATCACACTGATGCGGTATGCCCTGATAAGGGATACCACAAGGCATATTATGAACACAAGTGAACATATAACAGCGAGTATGTTCCCGTAAGTGCCTGAAAAGTTCCCCTTGTACAGGGCGGTGACGGTATACATTGTGCCGTCGGGAGCATTGAGATTTGTGCGGAACCAACTGTTGACAGTGAAGCCCTCCTGCCATGTCATGGAATTGTTTTTGCTCCTGCTTATCACACCGCCTGCCCGCTGATCATTGTCGATCCTGTCAAGCTCGGCAAAACGGCCGTTGGCGGGATCATCACCCATTACCCAGCCGCCGACGAACTGTCCTTTCTTGTATTCTGTAAGTCCGCTGATGTCAGCGGGAGTGATGTCAAACTCCTCCACGGTACTGCCTACAGGCTCACTTGTGGTACCGGCCAGACTGTATGAGAATTCGTAACGTTCCACATGCATCTTTCCCGGGACAAATATGCCCTTGTCCACATCTGCATATATTGTATCTGCCAGAGTGAGCACCATTTCATTTGTAAAAGGATCGGCCTTGCCGATATACTTTCCTGCCGCTTCATAAGCCTTCTCAAATGATGACGGGTCAGAGTAGCAGATAAAGTCCCCGCGGCTGTCCTTTATGATGGCAAAGCCCCTTTTCTCGGTGCGGAGCATCTCCTCGTTATTCTCATAGAGCTTGAATACATTTGAGCCGATATTGCTCGTATAGAGCTGGAGAGCCAGGGTATTTCTGTACTTCTGCGATGCCACTGCCTTATCCTCTGTCTCACCGGGATAGTACATATTCTGTGTGGCTGCACTGATGGTCAGATCATAGTGGGTATTCTGGTTCTCCATACATATCATGCCCATCACGTTGCGCAGGATAATTGCAAGCAGTATACATATCACAGCACATATCGCACATGATGGTATGAACCTCTCGGCAAACAGCGCCTTGAAGCCCTGCCGTTTCCTTCCCAGCTTCATCAGCTTATCAGATTTCTTTTTTGAACTCATACGGATACACCTTTCCTAACGGCTCCTATTCC
>JAFPYQ010000045.1 GCA_017394475.1 Oscillospiraceae bacterium
GCTCCCGTAGTAGTTGTAATGGGACACGTTGACCACGGTAAGACCTCTTTGCTCGACTATATCCGCCATGCAAACGTTACATCTACGGAAGCGGGCGGTATCACACAGCATATCGGCGCATACCGTGTGAAGGTAGGGGATAAGAATATAACAGTCCTCGATACTCCCGGTCACGAAGCGTTCACAACCATGCGTGCAAGAGGTGCGCAGGTAACAGATATAGCTATACTCGTAGTCGCTGCGGATGACGGCATCATGCCCCAGACCGTCGAGGCTATCAACCACGCAAAGGCAGCAGGCGTATCCATCATCGTAGCCATGAACAAAATGGATAAGCCCGAGGCAAATCCCGACAAGGTAAAGCAGCAGCTCACCGAATACGGTCTCGTATGCGAGGACTGGGGCGGAGATATAATCTGTGTTCCCGTTTCCGCAAAGACCGGTGAGGGCATAGATGACCTTCTCGAGAACGTTCTCCTTGTTGCCGAAGTCGCACAGCTCCATGCAAATCCCGACAGGGCTGCAAAGGGTACTGTCATCGAGGCAAGACTTGACAAGGGCAGAGGTCCTATCGCAACTCTCCTCATCCAGAACGGTACGCTCCACACAGGCGATGTTATCATCGCAGGCACAGCAGTCGGCCGTGTCCGCGTGATGACCAACGACAAGGGCGAGAGAGTAAAGGAAGCCGGTCCTTCCTACCCTGTTGAGATCACAGGTCTTGCAGAGGTGCCCTCCGCAGGTGATATATTCAATGCTGTTGCAGATGAGCGCCTTGCAAGAGAGCTCGTTGAACAGCGTAAGCATGAGGCAAAGCAGGAACAGTTCAAGCAGTACCAGAAGGTTACTCTCGACAACCTGTTCTCACAGATAGAGCAGGGCGAGATAAAGGAACTCCCCATAATCGTAAAGGCAGACGTACAGGGCTCGGTGGAGGCAGTAAAGCAGTCGCTTGAAAAGCTCTCCAACGACGAGGTCAAGGTCAAGGTCATCCACGGTGCGGTGGGTGCAGTATCCGAGGGCGATGTAATGCTCGCCTCCGCTTCGAATGCCATCATCGTCGGATTCAATGTACGTCCCGATCCCGTTGCTGCGGACAATGCAGAGCGTGACGGTGTGGATATAAGGCTCTACCGCATAATCTATGATGCGATAGAAGAGATATCCACCGCCATGAAGGGAATGCTCGCACCCAAATACAGAGAGGTGCTCCACGGCAGGATCGAAGTCCGCCAGGTATACAAGATCTCCAATGTCGGACTTGTTGCGGGTTCCTATGTGCTCAACGGCAAAGTTACAAGAAACAGCCAGATCCGCGTAGTACGCGATGGTATAGTTATCGCAGAGGACAAGATGTCCTCCCTCAAGCGCTTCAAGGACGATGTGAAGGAAGTGGCAGAGGGTTACGAGTGCGGTATCACCCTTGATAAGTTCAACGATATCAAGGAAGGCGATATCTTCGAGGCATTCGTAATGGAAGAATACCAGGCTGAATGACCCGACCTGTAAAGACATAAAGGAGAGAAAAATGTCCGGTTTTAAGAATATCAGACTTTCTGAAGATATAAAACGTGAGATCTCAGGACTTATCGCAGAGAGAATAAAAGACCCGAGAGTAAATGACGGACTTCTTTCTGTGGTAAGGATCGAGCTCTCGGGAGACGGATCACACTGCAAGGTGTACGTTTCCCACATACAGGGGGCAGAAAAGACAAAGGCAGCGGTAGAAGGTCTTGAAAGTGCTGCCTGGATAATCAAGAAGGAAACAGCCAACAAGCTGCACCTTAAGAAATGCCCCGAATTCAAATTCATAGCAGATGATTCCATCGAGCACTCCGCATATATCTCAAAGATGCTCGAGAACGTTATCAAACAGGATGACCCCGCAGATACAACGGAAGAACAGGAGGGGTGATGCAATGTCAAAAAATATCAGCTACAAGGACGCAGCCGAATTTTTCAGAACTCATGACAATTACTATATCCTGATACATCAGAACCCCGACGGAGATGCCGTGGGAAGCGGCTTCGGTCTGTGCTTTGCGCTGAGGCTCCTGGGCAAAAAGGCCAATGTGATGTGCTCTGACCCTATCCCCGAAAAGTATTCGTATATACTGAAGGATTATGAGCCTCAGAAGTTCAATCACAAGACCACAGTATCCACCGACCTGCCCGATGTCAAACTGCTTGGCAAGGGGCTCTCGGGATATTCCGACTTCATAGAGCTGGCACTCGATCACCATAAGTCCAACACGGGCTTTGCCGATCTCACAGTGCAGGATCCTGCCGCATCATCGGCTTGTGAAGTGCTCTATGAGATACTTTCCGAGGGTGAGATACCCATCAGCAAAGAGACCGCACTGTGCATCTATACCGGTATCGCAACGGATACAGGGTGCTTCAAATATGAGTGTACCACTCCGAGATGCCACATTATCGCAGCAAAGCTGATAGAACAGTACATGCTGCCCATAGGGCGGATAAACCGCATCCTGTTCGATATCAAATCCACAGAGAAGATGAAATTCGAGCAGAAGGTCATATCCGAGATGCAGGTGCTCCTTGACGGAAAGTGCGCTGTTATCACCATAAACCATTCCGATATGGAAAAATGCGGTGTGACGGAGCAGGATACGGAAGGCGTTGCGTCTTTGCCCATGCAGGTGCAGGGCATCGAGGTGGGCGTGACCCTCAGGGAAAAGGAAGAAAACAGATACAAGGTCTCGATGCGAAGCGCAGAGATAGTTGACTGTTCCGAGATCTGCAGGCGTTTCGGCGGCGGCGGCCATACAAGGGCGGCAGGCTGCATAATCGAAGGCGATGCGGATCAGGTGAGGATGAAGATCCTGGCGGCAGTCGCACCTATACTCGGCATCGACCTCTGGCTCGCATAATGGATAATACAGCGATCAACAGCGGCATCCTCTGTATGGACAAGCCCGCAGGCTTCACATCCTTCGATGTGGTGGCAAAGCTGCGGGGTATACTGGGGATACGAAAGATAGGCCACATGGGCACCCTTGATCCCATGGCGACAGGCGTCCTGGTGGTGCTCATCGGAAATGCCGCAAGAGCATCAGACATAACATCCTTCCATGACAAGAGATACCGTGCAGGCTTTCGCATGGGAGCAGTATCCGATACACAGGACATAACTGGAAATGTGACGGAGACAGGCGCTCCCCTGCCGGATGCGGATGCTCTCCGCTCCGCTGTGGATACATTCCTGGGTGATATCGAGCAGATACCGCCCATGTATTCAGCAGTACAGATAAACGGAAAGCGGCTGTATCAGCTTGCCCGCGAAGGCAAGACCGTAGAACGGAAGTCCCGCAGTGCCACGATCTACGAGCTCATCACGGAGGATTACGACCCGGTCACGGGCGAGGGCACAGTAATGGCGTATGTTTCAAAGGGAACATATATCCGCACCCTCATAAATGACATAGGCGAAAAATGCGGCTGCGGGGCGGTCATGACCTCCCTGCGCAGGATATATGCCAACGGATTTGACATATCACAGTGCCACAGCTTTGATGAGCTGCAGCAGATAAAAAACGGTGACGGCGACTTCTCAAAAGTCCTGCTGCCGACGGATATGCTCTTTTCCGACCTTGACGGCATCACCCTGTCCGAAAAAATGACGCAGCGTTATCTGAACGGTGCCCCCGTAAGCCCCGAAATACCTGAGGGCAGCGAAAAGGAACTGTTCAGGATCTATGACTGCGACAAGAAACTCCTCGGCATAGGGCAATTTGACAGGGAGACAAATGAACTGCGCGTTAAGAAAAATCTGAGATGATACCTGTCTGTTATTATGGGAACTACTATCGCACTTGGCATATTTGACGGCGTTCACACAGGGCACAGACGTGTCCTTGAAAATGCCGCAAGCTATGCATCACAACACGGAGCCAAAGCGGCTGTCTGCACCTTCGATACTTCGACTGTCTCCACTAAGGGAGCGGATTTCCTGCCCATCTACAGTGATGAGATAAAATGTGAAAAGATAAGAGCCCTCGGCATAACTGAGATACATTCCCTCGATTTCGCGAAGGTGCGTGATATCTCCTCACAGAGCTTCATAACCGATATACTCGTTTCACAGCTTCATGCTGAGAATGTGGTGTGCGGACTGGATTTCAGGTTCGGAAGGCACGCATCGGGCGGTATCGAAGAGCTTGAAAAAGCGGGACAGCAGCTGGGGTTTACTCTCACTGTCACGGATGATGTATCTGTGGGCAACAGAAAAATATCCTCCTCACGGATACGCACATATATACGCGAGGGCAATATAAAGACAGCAAACCTGCTGCTCGGTGATACATACTTCATCAGAGGCGAGGTCATACACGGCAATCGCATAGGGACAAAAATGAACTATCCAACCGCTAATATCGCCCTTGATGAAAAGCTGGTAATGCCGCGCTACGGCGTATATGCAGTATATTCCGAAATAAACGGCAGGAGAGCGGCAGGGGCTGCAAATGTGGGCGTAAAGCCTACTGTGGGCAGTGACAGACCGCTCTGCGAGGTACACTTTTTTGACGATATGCCGTCACTCTACGGGGAAAGGCTCGATATACACTTTGTGGATTTCATCCGCCCCGAAATGCGGTTTGACGGTGTAGACAGTCTTTTTGAACAGATACACTATGATGAGAAGATCATCAGAAAGATACTTTCATCAATAAAATGAAGGAAAATACGATGAATAAGATAAGAACACGATTTGCACCGTCCCCTACGGGATTCATGCACATCGGTAATCTGAGAACAGCTATATACACCTATATACTGGCAAGAAAATCCGGCGGTGACTTTATCCTCAGGATCGAGGATACAGATACCGAAAGATATGTAGAGGGCGCAGTGGAGAAGATCTACGACACCCTCCGCACCTGCGGGCTCAACTGGGACGAAGGCCCTGATATCGGCGGACCTGTGGGCCCCTACATACAGTCTGAAAGAGATGTCTATGTAAAGCACGCAGAACAGCTGGTGGCAGAAGGCAAGGCTTATTACTGCTTCTGCACAAAGGAGCGCCTTGATGAGCTCCATGCTGCACAGAAGGCAGCCAACCTTTCAAACCGCACATACGACGGCCACTGCCGCGATCTGCCCGCAGATGAGGTAAAGCGCCTTCTCGATGCAGGCACTCCCCATGTCATCAGGCAGAAGATGCCCAAGGAAGGCACCACCACTTTCCACGATGTGCTCTACGGTGACATCACCGTGGAAAATGAGATACTCGACGATCAGATACTCATAAAGGCTGACGGCATGCCCACATACAACTTTGCAAATGTTGTGGACGATCACCTCATGGGCATAACCCATGTTGTAAGAGGCAATGAATACCTCTCCTCCGCCGCTAAGTACAATCTCCTCTATGAGGCATTCGGCTGGGATATCCCCGAATACATCCATGTTGAGCATATCATGAGGGATGCACAGCACAAGCTCTCCAAGCGTGACGGTGATGCATACTTCGGCGATTTCGTTGAAAAGGGCTTCTATGTCCCTGCCATAATCAACTATATCGCACTGCTGGGCTGGGCTCCCAAGGGCGAGAACGAGATATTCACCTTGGATGAGCTGGTACAGGAATTCGATATATCGGGCCTTTCCAAATCTCCCGCCATATTCGATATACAGAAGATGACCGCCATAAATGCAGAGCATCTGCGCAGGCTCCCCCACGATGAGTTCAAGGCTGTTGCCCTGCCCTACATCAGGCAGACCTGCAAGCGCACCGATATAGATGTGGATGTGCTCATAAAGGCACTGCAGCCGAGAGTCGAGCTGCTCACCGACATCCCCGAGAAGGTGGATTTCATCGACACTCTGCGTGAATACTCCGATGACCTGTACTTCAACAAGAAAATGAAGACAGATCCGGAGACCGCACTGGAGGCGCTGAACATCATCAAGCCCATACTCGAAGGTGTGACCGACTGGAACGAGGAGAACATCCATTCCGCACTCTTTGCCGAGATCGAGAAGCGCGGAGTAAAGAACGGCTTTATGCTCTGGCCCCTGCGTGTGGCACTTTCGGGCAAGCCCCTCACTCCCGGCGGCGGTATCGAGCTTGCTGCCATACTCGGCAAGGAAGAGAGCATCAGAAGAGTGGAAAAGGGCATAGAACAGCTCACTAAATAAGGTGATTTTCATATATTCTCCCGTAAACTTTCACTGTTATTTCACAAAGCAGTAGTATAATCTACTGTGGCGATACAGCGATACCGCGCGGAATATGGCTGCGGTAAGAATATTCTGGCTACTGCCGGAGGCTTCAAAAAAATGATAGAAGTAAAACATCTGACTAAAAACTAGGCCTCGAAGCTGGCGGTGAACGATATCTCATTCACTGTCAACGACGGGGAGATACTGGGTTTCCTGGGGCCTAACGGCGCCGGAAAATCCACCACCATGAACATCCTCACAGGATATATATCCGCCACAGACGGTGAGGTGCTCATAAACGGCATCGACATCCTGGATGAGCCTACAAGGGCAAAGAAAGAGATAGGCTATCTCCCCGAGATACCTCCCCTCTACCTGGATATGTCCGTAAATGAGTATCTGAACTTCATCTACGACCTTAAAAAATGCAAGCTGCCGAAAAAGGCACACATCGAAGAGGTCTGCGGCCTGGTCAAGATAAAGGATGTTCAGAACCGACTGATAAAGCACCTTTCAAAGGGCTACAAGCAGCGTGTGGGCATGGCTCAGGCACTCATAGGCAACCCCGAGATACTCATCCTCGATGAGCCCACCGTTGGTCTCGACCCCAAGCAGATACTGGACATAAGGAACCTTATCAAAAGGCTGGGAAAGAAGCACACCGTTATCCTTTCCTCCCACATACTTTCCGAGATACAGGCCGTATGTGACAGGATAGTCATCATCAACAAGGGAGAGATCGCTGCGGATGATACCACAGAGCATCTTTCCCAGATAGTCACCGACGATCTGCGCTATACCCTGCGCCTGGATGTGGGCGGGGAATACACCGTTGAAGCTCCCCCCGAGTCCGTCATAAAGGTCATAGAGACCATAGACGGCGTCAAGGGCGTGGATTTTGCAGGCTCAAAGGAAGAAAACACCATCGACCTCGACATAGAGGTAGAGGAAGGGACGGACATAAGGCGTGAGCTGTTCAGGCGCATGTGTGAGCGCAAATGGGCAATACTCGGTCTCAAGTCCAACCAGATGTCCCTTGAAGATATATTCCTGCGCATAACCATGGGCGACCAGATCGACCTTGGCGGCAAGAAGAAAGAAAGCGCATACGACGACCCGAAGAATGTGGAGCTCAAAAAAGAGCTCATGACACAGGTTTCCGGTGCAGTCGCTGCGGTGGATGCCCTCAACAGGACAGAACAGACCTATGAGATAAATGAGGATGCTGCTGCGGATGATACATCCGATGCATCACAGAATGAAAGTGAGGGAGAATAATGTTTGCCATATACAAGCGTGAAATGAAGGCATACTTCACCTCACCCATCGCATATATATTCCTTGCGGTGTTCTATTTCATCACAGGATATGCATTCTCTGTGCTCAATCTGGGTTCCGCTACCACATCCCTTTCGGGAGCCTTCGGAATGGTGTTCACAGTGATACTGATACTCCTTCCCCTGCTCACCATGAGGCTCATGGCGGATGAGAAGAAGCAGAAAACAGAACAGTGCCTGCTGACAGCACCTGTGGATCTCACATCCATAGTCATGGGCAAGTTCTTCGCAGCACTTTCCGTATTCATCATGGGAATGTTAATATATGTGATATATGTGATCGTGCTCAAAATCCTTGCAGGCAGCGTGGCAATGTCCGAAGTGCTTGGCAATATGCTGGGACTCCTGCTGCTGGGCGCATCATTCATTTCGATAGGTATATTTGTTTCCTCCCTCACCGAGGTGCAGATAGTTGCCGCAATAGTGAGTTTCGTAATAAATTTCGTACTCTACATGTGCGATATCGTGGCAGGCACGGTAACATGGGCTCCCCTTTCCGCTATGCTCTATGCCATAGGCTTCTACAGCCGATACAATGAATTCACACAGGGCATACTCAATGTGACCAGCGTTGTATATTTCCTCAGTGTCATATTCATATTCAATTTTCTTAC
>JAFPYQ010000458.1 GCA_017394475.1 Oscillospiraceae bacterium
AAAGAATAGACTGCTATCTCTCGACGGATTTACGGACAGCGAGGGGAATCCTCTGGACTTTATCACTGATGAAGCGGTGGACATTGCAGAAACCGTTGTCAATGCGGTCATTTAACCGCCGACATATAAACAAGTCTTTATATTCGCTTTGATTTGTTTTATAGTGCGGGTCTGAGGCTTCTGTCGGTGTCTTTTTGCGGTTCTTTTCTTTGGCTTGTTGTCTGCTTTTTGGACTTGGGCTGATGGTTTGTGCTGCGGCGGAACTTAGTTCCGCATGAGAGGGCGCTGCCCCGGATGCTTGAGAAGCATCCAAACTCCCCGCAAGGGGCTCCACCCCTTGACCTCATACTTTTTACAGCGGGTACATACAGGGCTTTCTGTTCCGGAACACAGCGTAGTAACGGAAGCCTATGCTTTTGAGTATATCCCCCACCTTATCGAACTCATACCCGAGAGTATCGGGGGAATGGGCATCTGAACCCAGGGTGATGAACTCACCGCCCAGTTCTTTGTATCTCCTCAGCACATCGAAGGATGGATTGGGGTCCGAAAGGCCTCTTGACATACCGCCGGTGTTGCATTCCAGGGCTTTTCCGCAGTCTATCACTTTTTTCAGTATCGGGTCTATGGAATCCGCATATTCGCGGTATGAATAGGTGAGCCCGTAGGGACCGCCGTATCTTGCGATATAGTCGAGGTGCCCCAAAGTATCGAAGTGCCTGTGCAGTTCAAGGCATTCAAGGACGGTGTCAAAATATGTCCTGTAAGAGGATGCGCTGAATTTCAGGAAATATTCGGGATAATACGGGTCAAGCCCCGCTATGAAATGGACGGAACCTATTATCTGGTCGAAGCTGTCATTTTCGCTCACTTCCCTGAGGTGGTCGGGGATATCGGTCTTGAGCCCCAGCTCTATGCCCGTGAGTATCTCGATCCTGCCGCTGTACTGCTCTCTGAGTGAGCGCATCTCTGCGATGTATTCGGGTATTTTCAGCTCAAAGTCGATATCCGACACCACATCGTGGTCATCGTGGTCGGTAAAGCACATGGTCTCCATTCCCAGGGCTATGGCCTTTTCTATCTGTTCCGGGGGCGGGGTCTCACTGTCGCCCGAAAAGTATGAATGAAGGTGTGTGTCGCTGTACATGGTGAGCTCCTTTCAAGGTACGGAGAGGTATTTAAAAAGCCGGACTCACAGGGAGCCCGGCATAGTATCACGCCTGTGCTGCATCGGCAGTCTTGGGGGTGAGAAGCAGCTTGTTGGTCTGAGGTGCAGCTAAGAGCACAGCGGTGACCAGAACGGTGAACAGTATCTCGGGCAGCATGAATGCACCGTTATATACTGCGGAATAGATGAACTTGTTGGATGCGATAAAATCCAGTTCATCCCAGATCTTGCCGGTGGAGGCAAATATCACAACGCCGCTTATGAAGTGGGAGAGGTAGCGCAGCCCCAGAGCCAGGACGATGCCTGCCAGGCAGCCTGTCTTGCCCTTATCCCTGAATATCCCTGCCAGGCCGATAACGCTGAATGCTATGATATAGTCGAAGAGTATGCAGCCGATGAGCATAAGAGGAGTAAGTCCCCAGCCCAGGAGCCCTTCCTTGATGATGCCCTCCCCAAGCTGATAGAATGAGAACAGCGATGAAAGCATCACGCCGTTCTTTACTCCGTGCCTGATGCTGAAAAGGCATATAGGCAGCATGGATACGATGGTGATGGAGCCGCCGAAGGGCAGTATCCTCTGGAATGGAGTGAGCATGCTCAGTGCTGCGGCTATGGCGAGCATCAGCGCGCCTTCAACTAAAATTGCGGTCTTCTGGTTTTTCATAAAAAACATCCTTTCCGTTTTACAGGATAAGGACGCAAGGCGATAATGGCGGTACAGACCGCCTTTTCCCTACGTCGGCATTATCCGAATCAGGTCATAGGGTCGGAGCTTAAACTCCCTCTCAGCACGGCACACCGGCTCCCCGCAGAATATATTATCACTTTTGTATCGCTTTGTCAAGGGAAAACAGCGCAAAACAGCACATTAACCACTCCGACAAAAAGAAATCGGCAAATTATGGTTATTTATGGCAAAATAACCATTGACAAACAGTGTATACAGGTGATATAATAGAATGTACTTTTGTATTGTGAGAAACTATACATACATAAGCGGCGCATGCCGCTCGGATCATCAGTTCAAATGGAGGGGATCTCTGAGTGAAGAGGGTATCAAAGCCTGTCTTCTTTATAGTGTTTCTGCTCATAGCGGCGTTCGCATTATCCGTTGCCCTGGGCTTTAACTACTATTACGGCGACAATGTGACTACAATAATAAAAGGCGCGGACGATATCCGTTTCGGTATCGACATCAAGGGCGGCGTGGATGTCACCTTTACCGCTCCTGACGGCATAGATGCGACCAATGAGCAGCTCGATGCCGCAAAAGAGGTCATAGTTCAAAGAATGCTCAATCTGAACATAAACGACTATGAAACATACATCGACTACAATGCCGACAGGATAATCGTACGTTTCCCCTGGAAAGAGGGCGAGACCGATTTTGACCCCGAGGCTGCTGTAAAGGAGCTGGGTGAGACTGCACAGCTCACTTTCAGAGAGGGCTCCGAGACCGACGGCACCGGTGCTCCCATGGGCGTCACCGCGAGCAATGTCATCCTCACCGGTGTGGATATCGCAGAGGCTTATGCCACCTATCAGCGCGATAATGAGACAGGCGGTGAATGGGTAGTAGCTCTCAGGCTCAATGCCGAAGGCACACAGAAGTTCTCCGAGGCAACAGCAAGGCTCTACGAGCAGCAGGGCAGGATCTCCATCTGGATGGATGATGCCATGATCTCCGCTCCTTCCGTAAACGCTGTCATCACAGACGGAAGAGCGACCATCACAGGCAGCTTTGACGCTGAGAGCTCCAAGAAGCTGGCAGACCAGATCAACTCCGGTGCCCTTCCTTTCAAACTGGTGACATCGAGCTTTTCGACCATCTCTCCCTCACTGGGTCTGGGTGCTCTTGAAGCTATGCTCATCGCAGGCGTTGTGGCATTTGCGGCTATCGCGATCTATATGATAATAGTGTATCGCCTCCCCGGCTTCATCGCAGTTATCTGCCTCATAGGTCAGGTAGCAGGCACACTTGCATTCGTATCGGGTTATTTCGGGTTCAGGGATTCCTCCATACTCACCATCCCCGGTATCGCAGGTATCATCCTTGCAGTTGGTATGGGCGTTGACGCGAACGTTATCACCGCAGAGAGAATAAAGGAGGAGCTTTCCGCAGGGAAGACCCTGGACGGTTCCCTTGTAAGCGGATATTCAAGAGCGTTCACCGCTATCCTTGACGGTAACGTGACCATGATACTCGTTGCTATCATCCTCATGGGCGCATTCGGTACCACCGACAGCGTATGGGCAAAGCTGCTGAGCTTCGCGTTTTTCATGTTCGGCCCCACCACAGCGGGTACTATCTATTCCTTCGGCTACACTCTCCTTACAGGTACTGCTCTGAACCTCTTCTTCGGCGTGTTCTGTGCAAGACTTATGACAATGTCGCTCTCAGGTTTCAAGTTCCTCCGCAACCCATGGCTCTATGGCGCGACAACAGCTAAGAAGGCTGACAAGAAGGAGGGCGAGTAAGATGAAGACTCCTGAGACAAAGTTCAATATCCCCGTTATGGAGAAAAAGAAGGTATTCTTCATTATCTCCGCAGCGCTGGTCATATTCTCCATACTTTCCACATTCATTTTCGGCGCAAAGCTCGATATCCAGTTCAAGGGCGGTACTCTCATCACCTACCTCTATGACGGCGAGATCAATACCGATCAGTTCAGGACCGATGTCATAGATGCACTGGGCGGCCTTGATGTAAAGATCACCACGGGTTCCGATTTCAACACCGGCAGGAACAACATCCGAGTTTCCCTTATCTCAAATGCAGGCCTTACTGCTGATAAGCAGATAGCCCTCACTGATGTACTTGAAGAAAAGTATGCTGCAAACAACATCGTACTGCTTGAATCTACCGACGTTTCACCCTCAGCAGGTTCCGAGTTCTTCAAGAAATGCCTTGTGGCTGCGGCCCTTGCTTCCGTTGTGCTGATAATCTACATCGGCATAAGGTTCAAGAACATCGGCGGATGGATGGCAGGTATCTGTGCCATAATCGCGCTTTTCCATGATATCATCATCGTATACGGCACATTCGTTGTTTTGGGCATGGAGATAGATGCGAACTTCATGGCGGTAATACTCACCATTCTGGGTTACTCCGTAAACGACACCATCGTTATCTACGACAGGATAAGAGAGAACAAGAGCCTTTACAAGAACAATCTTACCCTTTCACAGCTCACCGACCTCAGTACGAACCAGTCCTTCACTCGTTCTATAAACACATCGGTAACTACTATATTCGCAATGATCTGCGTTACCATAGTTGCTATGATGAGAGGCGTTGAGTCCATCATCTCCTTCTCCCTCCCCATGACCGTAGGTCTTATAGTGGGTACATATTCCTCACTGTTCCTTGCTGCTCCTCTGTGGGTAGTGCTCGAGGAAAAGAGAAGGGCTAAAAAGGGCGAATGATCCTACATCGTCTCTCCGCACAGGGGAGACGATTTTTTATGACGGAAAGGAAGAAAACTATGAATGAGATAAAACGTGTGGAAGTGGATGAATTCTGGGCGGATTCCACCATCATCGAAGCGGGGGACTTTGTGTTCGTGGGCTACTGCATGGGCAACGAGGGCAAAAGCATAGAGGAGCAGATAGACGGCGCATTCACCACCCTGGAGGAAAGGCTTGCAAAGGTGGGACTGGGTCTCGATTCGGTGGTGAAAATGGACTGCCTTTTCAAGGATATAAACGATCTCAACTACCTTGCAGATGTCATCAGAAAGCGCTTTAACGGGAAATACCCCACAAGAAAGGCATTCACCTCCGACTTTATAAGAGAAGGAATACGCTTTCAGATAGATGCCATCGCTTATAAGCCGAAGAAATGATCGGAACACCTGCCGTCTGTGTGATAGTCAAAATACACAAAAAATCAGTTTTTTTATGTAAAACTCCCCCGTTATCCATCGGGGGGAGTTTTGTATTGTTGTTTGATGATTGACATTCTTTAAATAATAGTGTATAATATAGTAATCGGTATGGTGCGGATATCTGTGCATATCCCATAGCCGCTTACAACACCCTTCGGGTGTATCAGACAATGGAGGTGCAGTATGAAAAAATATAAATGCAAGGTCTGCGGAGCAGTTTTCGAGGTAGAGGACGGCGCCGAGGCAGTATGCCCCGTGTGCAAGAGGACAGGTGACGATCTTATGCTCATAGAGGATGAGCCCAAGAACCCCTATGCGGGAACGCAGACCGAGAAGAACCTACAGGCTGCTTTTGCAGGTGAATCCCAGGCACGCAACAAATACACCTATTTCGCATCTGTAGCCAAGAAAGAGGGCTTTGAGCAGATAGCAGCCATTTTCCTCAAAACAGCGGACAACGAGAAGGAACACGCTAAGATGTGGTTCAAGGAGCTCAAGGGCATCGGGAACACCGCTGCTAACCTTGCGGCTGCTGCTGACGGCGAGAACTACGAATGGACCGATATGTACGAGGACTTTGCAAAGACTGCGGAAGCCGAGGGCTTCAAAGAGCTTGCTGCCAAGTTCCGTCTTGTAGGTGCCATAGAAAAGCATCATGAGGAGCGCTATCGTGCACTGCTCAAAAATATAGAGGCACAGGAAGTGTTCAAGAAGAGCTCTGTCAAGGTATGGGAGTGCCGCAACTGCGGTCATATCGTAGTAGGTACCGAGGCACCCGATGTCTGTCCTGTATGCGCTCATCCCCAGAGCTATTTTGAGGTCAATGCCGAGAATTATTGATACGGCATTGCCGGACATTCACGCAAAAAACTGATGAACAAAGCCATAGTGTCCTGCGATGCAGGGTGCTATGGCTGTTTTTCCCACAGTGCAGGAGGAAATATGTGCCTTATATGTGACAGGATAGAAATGATAAAGAACGGCACCAATCCCTATTTTGTAAAGGAGCTTGAAACGGGCTATGCAGTTATAGGGGATAATCAGCATTTCTACGGATATACTCTGTTTCTGTACAAACACCACGGGAACAAGACAGAGCTCTTTCATCTGGATGATAAGGAAAGGGCGCTGTTCATGAAGGAAATGACTATCGTTGCCGAGGCCGCTTCAAAGGCATTCGGCGCGGAAAAAATGAATTATGAGCTGCTGGGTATGGGCGATGCACATCTTCACTGGCATCTGTATCCGAGGAGGAGCGGTGACATCGGAGAATACGGGAACCACGGAAAAGGCCCCGTGTGGTGGTATCCCATGGAAAAGATGTACAGCGATGAAAACCGCCCCGATGACAGGCAGCTGGAGGATATGAAGAAAAAACTGCTGACAGAGCTGGAAAAGCTGCTGTAGCGCAGAAAGCCCCCGTAACGGGTGACCGTTTACGGGGGCAGGTTTTTGATATTTGATATGCAGCGGCAGAGGGTTATCTCTTGTCCGTTGTCTGGATCTTCTCGCCGAAGATATGTTCGAGAACGCCGGAAAGACTCTTTTCCATATCGCCTATATCCACGAAGCACACGCGTCCCAGGATGCCATCCTCGCTCTTGAAGGAGATTTCACGGGAATCTTCTCTCAGCTCACGGGTGAGGGGATAGATGTAGCACACGCTGTCGGAATGATAGGTCTCCAGCAGGTTGTACAGATCGTTTATATCCGTTTCGCGGATACCGAAATTCTCATCCTGTCCGGAAAGACCCTGCCATTTTGAGTCGAATACGACTCTCATGCCCGATTCGCGGTAGGTCATAACGGCAAGCGCCTGTGCGGAGTCCCTGCGCATGGCGTGATTGAGCATAGGATAGCGTTTAACCTGCATCTCAGCCTTGAATCGCTGGTTATCGAGCATCCTGTTCAGGTTGTATGCGGTATAGCTGTCGAAAAGCTGGGCTGTGGGGAATACTACCGCGTAGGATACATCCCTTCCCTTGGTAACGTTGATATAGCGGTTGAGCAGGAATATCTCCACCCATTTGAGGGCATTCACATAGCCCTTCATGGAACGGTCGGTAATACAGGAGGCAAAATCCCTTTCGTAGTTCATGGAGTAATCCACGCCGTCAAAGTTAGCTATCAGCGCATCGAGCTTGTTCCTTGTACGGGCGGAGGACGTGATGTCCTTCAGGTACTTCATGGTGGATTTTATCAGCCTGTTTTCGGCACGGTTTATGGTGAACACGTCATATTCAACGAAGAACTTGTCCTTATGGGCGAAATTCTTCGTGGCATGCTTTGCATAGACAACCTTGCCCTTCAGGAAGTTCTCATTGTTGATAAAGGGCGTGTAGCACTGTTTCAGACCGTTGTGGACTATGCCCATTACCTCGTTTGAGAATGCAAGGATAAAGCTCTCGAATATGTTGAGGTTCTCTGCCGCCCTTGTATTGAGGGTGGAAGCATCCAGGGGCAGCTCCTTCATAGAGGAGAGCATATTGAGGAACACTCTCTTGTTGGAAAGTATGTTCCCGTTCCTGTCCTTGGCCTGCAGCATGGGCAGTATCTCGAACTGGGTGCCGTCCTTCATGACGACAGCGCCCACATAGCCGCCTGCTTTGAGCACACGTTCCTTGCCCTCGCCCTCGGGTTCGAGTATATATGAATTTATTCCTCTGGGATCGGGCATCCTCTTTTCGAGAGAAAATGCCTCAAGGTCATTGAACACCTGTTCGGGTATGGGCAGACTGCCCTCTCTTTCCGAGGAGCCCGCAATAGTGAAGAACTGCCTTTCAAATATCCTGAATCTGTCTCTTTTTCCCATTAGTTATCGCCCTGTAAACTCTTTTAGGTTGCTTTATCTGCTGTATATACAACACAGCCGGCGCTCAGCACACGCTGGCTGCCGGCTGATCCTTACAGCAGTTTTCTGTATGACTCCGGATTCCAGAGTGCATCATCGTTTATCTCATAGGTATCGTCGATATCGAGGAAGAGCTCGACTTTCTCACCGAAGGTCTTCTTGTAGTCGATGGCGATGGCCTTTACGAACTGCTCATCAGGCTCCTTGTTGTAGTCACCCAG